>JBFWIG010000101.1:0-7995 GCA_050256115.1 Bacteroidales bacterium
GGTGCCAAGCTGGGCCGATATCAGGATCTGATAGACCACCAAATTGCCAAAGGAAATCAGGAGGTGCTGAATATGCTCAATACCAAATATCTGATTATCCCCAATGCATCGCAGCAGCCCGAAGCGCAATTGAATCCCGATGCCTTGGGCAACGGTTGGTTTGTGGAGGAGGTACAATTTGTGGAGAATCCCGACCAGGAGATGGCTGCACTTACCGACTTCGATCCTGCCCAAACGGCCATTATCGGGAAGGAGTTTGCGCAGTTACTGCAAAACAGCGCTGCCTTCAAAAAAGATTCTGCCGCCACCATAGCGCTCACCCGGTACGCTCCCAACAAACTGGTTTATACCACTTCGAACACGAATAACGGACTGGCACTCTTTTCGGAGATCTGGTATCCCGATGGATGGAATGCCTATATCGACGGCGAGAAAGCCGAATACCTGCGGGCCAACTATCTGCTTAGGGCCTTGCCGGTTCCTGCCGGAAACCACATTGTGGAATTCCGCTTCGAACCCAAAGCGTATGCCATCTGCGAAAAGGTTTCGACGGGTTTTGTTTCGGTGCTCTTTGCCGGATTGGCCCTGTTGCTTTTTATGGGAGTAAAAACACTAAAAACGGCCGAACCGCAAACGGAAGGCTAAGAATCGGGGAATCATAAGCAGGTGGTTCCATACCACCGAGGGCCAACCGAAATAGCCGGCCATAATACGCGCCCGTTCGCGAAGCGACGTAACAATGTTCTGTCGCGATAATCCATCCTGCATATAGTGGGCCAGCACCATCCTGCTGTTATGGACAGAGCGGCTCCTCTTCAATGCTGCAAGTACCCAGGCAAAATCGGCCGAAATACGATACTGAAGGTCGAACCTTTCGGCAAGCGTACGCTCAACCAGGATGGCCTGATGACACACCACCATACCCTGCCGAAAGCTTCGCCAGGTAAGTTGATCGGGCGCTTTTTTCCGGCGCAGGCCTATTGCCCTCCCCTCTCCATCGCAAATAAGGGTCTCCCCGTAAATCACCGAGGGTAAAGCGTTGGCAGGCAAGGTGGCTGCCATTTCCGAAACCGTACTCCGATTGGGAAGGGTATCACCGGCATTCAGAAACCAGACATAGTGGCCGCGTGCCATAGCCAGCCCTTTGTTCATGGCATCGTAAATCCCTTTATCAGGCTCACTGACCCATTGCGCTATGGCCTCGCCATACAACGCAATCACCTCCTGAGTGCCATCGGTCGATGCGCCGTCTACGATGATATACTCCAAATGGGGGTAATCTTGCGAAACCACGCTGTCGATGGTTCGTCGAACCAGCGCAGCGGCATTGTAAACCACGGTAATAATAGAGATGAAAGGGGTGTTCATGCTATGCAGGATATCACTGCCTTTTTCGGGCAAAGAGGAGAATATAGGGTGAGAAGAGGCGATTATTGCGGGGGAATAGCTTAATTGCCATACTCAGCATCTTCACCATCACGCGCTTGAGAGCAGCCACTCGTCCCGGACGTTTTTCGAGCCAAACCATCGGTTTTCCACTGTAAACCACCTCGCAATCGGTTAAAGGCAGCGACTCCAGAATGGAGCGAAGCAAGCGGGGCTTCATACACTCGAGGTTATGAATGGCCAGATTGGCCGGATCAAACCATCTCTGCACCCAACCATTGATTCCTCTAAGGTTGGGCACAATCAGCAGCAGCGTACCTCCCGGGGCAAGCATAGCTACATGGCGAGCCACCACATCCGCAGTATCGTCGAAATGTTCGATAAAGCCATCCGAAAAGACCACATCAAACAGCGAAGCAGGTTGAGCCGTAAAAAAGTCGGACTCAAGGGTACGGATGGTGCCGGGATTAACACCATTCACCCGTTCTAAGGCGTTAACTATCTGAGCGTCGATATAGAAGTCGAGCAAGCTGACCTCGCATTGCCGCATGGTATAGAAACGAAGCGCATGTTCGCCGGGAAAACCGCCAATCTCCACAAACCTCGACCCCCCGGGCACCTGTTGCAGGTATTTATCGTAATGAAGTAGAGGGGCCACGCGACGGGGACGATAATTTTGCCAGTACTGAGCCCAGAAGCTACGGTCAGTAAGCGAATGGCTATTTGTCATACATCTCCGGGTTTATGAAGTAAACTACTATACAGAGACTTATACTGTGCAGCCACCACATCCTCTCTAAACTTCGAAAGCGCCGAATGGCGGGCACCCCGGCTCAGCAACAACGGATCGGAGGCAAAAAGCACTTTATAGATGGCCATGGCCAGGTCATGGGCGCTCCCCGGAGTGGCTAACTCTCCGTTCTTTCCCGGCTCAATCATAGAGCCAATCCCTCCGGTAGCAAAACCGGCAACAGGGGTGCCACACGCAAGGGCTTCGACAACCGTATTTGGGAGATTGTCTTCTATGGAGGGAATAACAAAGAGATCGGCTGCAGCATACATGGCTGCCAAATCGCCTTCACTGTGGAGGTACTGCAGATGAACCGAGGGAAAGGGGATTCTGCTCGACAGGGTGGGTTCGTCGCTGCCAAAATAGATAACCGTAATCTCTGCTGCCGACACCGACTGTCGGAAAAAGAGAATTTTGCATGCCTCCAGAAAGTAGTGAATCCCTTTACGGCTATCCGTAACTTTGGCTGCCCCAAACAGAATGACTTTATTTGTGGCTTTAATTCCCAGATGTAAACGGGCCTCCTCCCTGCTCATGGGGGCAAACAGATCCGTATTAATGGGATTGGGAATGGTAACCACGCGGCTTTCACGAAGGAGGCTGCTTTCGCGTGCCTTTTGCGCTATCCATTCGCTGCAGCCCACAAAGACAATCTTCGAGAAGTCGATGGTTTGGGCCTTTGCTAAAAATCGTTTATAGGAGATGTCGGCAGCTGACGGGTTACGCAGTTGCGGACATTTCTTGCATTGACGGGTATATCGGTCGCAAGCCCCCGCATAATGGCATATACCGGTAAAGGCCCACATATCATGGAGGGTCCAGACAATGGGCTTACCGGTTTTCTGCAGACGGGAAATCTCTGCCAGCGAAAGAAAACCTTGCTGCACCCAGTGGATGTGCAAAATGTCGGCAGCCGCTACCTCTTGGTGAGAGGCAACGGGCACCCCTGTATTGGCAAGCGAAACTGCAAAGAGATTTTTCCTCGACCCGCCATTAGCCATCCAGATGGAGAAACGCTCCCACAGAAAGGCCCAACGCCCCTGTAGCCTGGCCATGGGTTTCTGGGATAAGAGGGTAACAGTGGGGTTCGACGAATCGGGAGCCTTTCCGTCGCGAGCCATAAGGCCGCAGGATACACCCGCTTTTTGCAACGCCTGCCATAATCGGTAACAGGCAATGGCGGCTCCGCCCTGCCGGAGCGACGTGCTGAACAGTAGTACCTTCATACGCTTAACCGTTTTTGGAAAAATCTGTATAACCGTCGTTTAACCCGCCCCGCTATACCATACACCGAATGATGGTATCGCGCAATGAGACGGCGTGATTCAGCGGTCTCGGGCTGCCCAAAGGGTTGCGCCGACAGCGCTCTATCCAGCCACTCGAAGGAGAGCGGTGAGACCGAAGGAACCACATCGTAACAGGCATCGGCCTTTGAGTGGGTTCCGGAGTTGTCGTGACCGCTGTTTCGCACCAGCGAACGACCCGCATTTACCGCATACATGCCTCTCAGAAAGAGCGAGGCATACCAACGTATGGCCCAGGAGTTGTTCTTCCCTTCAACCTGCTGTCGAAGCATTCGGGTAAAACGACCCTGTAGATCAAAAGCCCTCTGTTTCCTGTCTCTGATCAGGTTTCTGAGCAGCAGTTCACCATCGGATTCGAAGAACTGCCAGGCCCGTGCCCAGGTGCCCCAACCCCAGGAACCTACCCAACGGGTAATCACCACATCGGGAAGGGGTGAAAGAGGATACATATAGCCATGCACATGCCCCATTCGCAAATCATCATCAAAACGGGTAAGTGCCTGGTTCATGAAGGTAAGAAACCAGGGCGAAGTCTCCAAATCGTCTTCTACCACTATCACCCTGTCGTGATTTTCGAGTATCTCCGAAACACCCGAGATGATATTGGCAGCCAGCCCCATATTTTGGGTTCGGCAAATGATTGTAACCGAAGCAAAACCGGTGATCGAGCCAACATATGCACGCACAGCGGTTACCTCCGGCTCAATTTCCGGGGTTGCAGCGCCATCGGAGAAGATAAACAGATGCGATTGTGAGGCTCCTTCGTTTCGGAGGAGCGCCTCCACGGTTTGGCGGGTATGCGCAAGCCGGCGGTAGACAAACAAAGCAACCGGAGCTGAGAAACGGGAGGGCTGGAGCAAAGAGGACATGATTATTCTAACATTCGTTCCAGGGCTCGCCTAACCGCCCAATAATGGCTCTCAATCCGGATATTATGCTGTAAAAGAGGAAGGTTCATTCCCCGACGTAAGAGCAGATTTTTACAATGCTTTGCCAACTCAATCAGGGAATATCGGGTAATCCCGTTCGAGGCTCTTTCGTAGTGGTGCCTATAGCGCGATTTCCACAGCTCCTGTACCATAGCATCTACCGTTTGGGTATAGAGCGGCTCTTGCAACAGGAGGCATAATCGGCTCCACTCCGTTTCCCAAAGGGATGGCTCCATCAAACCTATCTGCCCCTCTCCTGCCTCGATCCCAAACGTTTCGATAGCCTTAATTGCTTTTCCTTCGAAGGTGAGCGAAACCGCCATTCCGTTGCCCGTGGCACCTTTACGGGTAAAATAGAGATTGCCCAGGCTGTAAAAGAGCGGAACACCCCGATAAATTTCGAATCCCTGAGCTACATGCGGATGCGAGCCCATCACCACATCGGCACCCATTCGGGCCAGTGCCCTGAACCGATCTCTCCACTCCGGCAGAGGAACCGGGGTATGCTCTACCCCGGCATGTACCAGCACTATAAGCAGATCTGTCTGCGCTTTTGCCTCCCGAATCAGGGTCTCGACATCCGGATGGTTTACCCAGGCAAAAGCCCCCTGCGAGCGGTGGGGCTCAATCCATGCGCCAAATTCTGCCTCTCCAAATGAGAGCCATCCCACCCGCACCGACTCTGCCTTCTCAACACGCAAACGATTGGCCTCTGCAAAGGTGAGTCCGGCTCCCGGGGTGATTGCTTTCCCGAAGGCATTAAGGGTTGCCTGAACCCCCTGGGCACCAAAATCATAGAGATGATTGTTGGCCAGGTTTACTACATTGAATCCCACCGTTTCGAGCCAGGCCGGAGCCGCTGCAGAAAGAGCCAGATGCGGACCGGCTTTTACCGCAGGCTTGCCGGCACCCTCAACGGCTCCCTCAAAATTACAGCAGGCAAAACGGGAACTTCTAAGTTGCGCAAGCAATGCGTCGGAGCAGAGAGGCGGCTCCAAGCCGGGAGCAAGGAAAAAATCTCCGGCAAAAAAGGCTTTCCATGGATGACTCATGCCCGATTCCTTTTTTCAATGAGTTGTTCGAGTGGCTTCAAAGTAAGATAGGCGGCATAGGCCTCCGATTGGTAGTTGCGACACCCCATATATTTCATCACGCCTTTTACACGTGGCGTAGAGAGTGCCCGGTGATAGAGAGAAAAGAGCCGGCTATCGGCAGCTAAAGTACGGTTAATCCAATCAACATAGGCAGGATGGACAATTTCGCGCAAAAGATCTGTACGCAAACCGGGAGGAGCCATTTTTTTCAATGCCTGAGCATTGAGCGTGTTTGCCCTGGAAAAAGGCAGGGTCAGCTTTTCTAAGGCAAGCCCCTCCCGCGTAAAGAGGTCGCGCTGCCATTTTCTATCGGCCCTGAGCGAAGCGGGAAGGTTCAGCATTAAGAGGGCGGTTGTACTATCGAGAAAAGGGGTCCAGGGAAGATACCCCATGGAGCGGGGCACTTCAAGCAGATACCTGAGCAACATCATTTTGTAGCGCATGGCAGCTACCACCCGATAGAGGGGATCGCGCAACTTCTCCCGTTCGTTACAGAAGTGGGCTTCTGCCAACTCGCCGTTATGCCGAAGCAAGAGGCGGGAAGGATCGGCATGCATTCCGTGCGAATAGCCCAAAAGCGGGAGGCTTGACGGATGGTCGATGGGCGGAATCACCACACTGCCGGCCCATGCATCACCAATAATCCCGCTTAAGAGAGGGGTTCCGGAGGGTAGTTGATGCGAAATCTGGTTGTAAAACTCCATCTGATACATTCCATGGGCGTGGGTAGCAGGACCAAAAAGGTCGATCCAGGGCTCCAGAAACCGATGGAACAGGCCCAACTCCACATGTTGCCACGAAATGCCCGTTATCACAGCCAGTGCCTTAGCCATAACCACTTCGTGCGAATGGTTCTGCCGGGGGGCTCCGCCATAGGTAAAGGCGCGAACACGCGATTTATCGTTCAGTAACCAAAGCAGAAAACGGGAGTCGAGCCCGCCGCTCAGGGGCAGAAGTAACGGCAGGGCAGAAGAGGCCTCCCATTGCTCTACAGAGGCCTTCATCGATGCAATTACATCCGAAACCTGCGAAGGGGTGTGAAGCCGGTCGATAACCGGATCGGCCAGCTGCTCTATCCTGACAGAGCCCGCCTCTGTGATGTGAAAACGGGCGTTGGGGGGCAGAAATCGGACATGCCGTACAGGCGTCTGTTCAAAAACCGAATAGCCATACTCCAGATAACGGGCCAGCCCCTCGGGATGAAAGTCGAAAGAGCCGAAATCGATCACCTCCCAGATATTGTGGCTTACAGCTCCGCTCTTTTCGTGATAGAAGAGCGGCTTCGATGCCAGCCAGTCGGTTGATAATATGGCAGAGGCCCTTTCCATTGTGCAGTATTCTATAGTAACTTTCCCTACAAACGGTTGGGGAAGGCAAGGAAATCGGCATTGTTCCGGAGCGAAAGAAAGTGCTCACGGCTCACAGGTTGGCGGTTGAGCTTACTCACACAATACCCCGATTCAATCAGATAATCATACAGATGGGCGGCTTGCTTAGAGAGGGCGGTGAGAATATCGGGACTAACCTCAAAAGCCACCAGCTCAATTCTCTGTTGGCGCAACATCTGTTCAGCTCCCTGCAACACCTCCAGCTCAAACCCCTCCACATCGATCTTCATAAAGCTGATCCTTTCTATCTTCTGTTTTTCACAGTAGTTATCTACTGTAATCAGAGGCACGGTAATATGACCCGTAATGGGAGAGGTACGAACTTCTCCCAGCGAATGGTGACCGTACGATTGGGTAAGATGAAAAGTGGCTTCCCCTTCATGGTTGGAAACAGCACACGATTCAAGGATCACATTGTCTACCCGATTTAACCGCATATGGTCGCGAAAACGGGCCAGATTGGAAGGTTCGGGCTCGAAAGCATAGACCTGTCCGGCCTGTTTTGCCATCCAAACGGTAGTTATCCCTATGTTGGCTCCAATGTCGAAACAGAGAGAACCGGGGGAGAGCGAGGGGGTGAGTTGTTCCATCATCTCCACTGCATCGCACGACCGACCCGTTTTTACCATAAATGCAAAGTTATCTTCGGGCAACCGCTTAGAGAGAACGCCCAGCGAATCTTCGATAATATAAGAAAAACGATATTTACTGACCAGACGGGCTGCAAGGGCAAACCGGATTTTCTCGGGCACAATCACATGCAAAACGTTTGTCAGAAAAGAGAGTAGCGAGCAAATCATAGAGGCATTTGATAAAAGCGAAAAAAAAGGCGATATTTGACACCGGGCCACATGAAAAATCCTGCGCCCGGACAGCCAAAACAAAGGTAAGTTATTTTTGATTAAGCGCCACTATCTATGGGCAAGGTGATCCGCGACGGCTTCCGGCTATCGGTTATCTCCTATTCGGGAGCCGCAATCGGATATCTAAACAAGATCCTGATATTTACCAATATACTCACCGAAGAACAACTCGGATTGGTAAATTTGCTCGTAAATGTGGCCGCGCTATTTGCACAGGGAGCCAATCTGGGCACGCCTCTTG
>JBFWIG010000102.1:0-7972 GCA_050256115.1 Bacteroidales bacterium
GTTATCCGGCAGATGCAGCGCCGAATCAGAGAGATCCGTTACCCGAAAATTTTTCTGCTTACGAAGATATCCCAATGCGGTTGTCACAAACACACGGCGTAACCATCCTTCGAGCGAACCCTCTTTGCGGAAATCACCGATTTTGGCATAGACCGTAACAAATCCGTCATGAAGCAGATCTTGCGCAAGCGATAAATCGCAAACATACCTTCGGCAAACGGCAAGCATAGTGGGTGCGTACCGCTCGTACAAAGCACGCATCGCATCACGGTTACCGCGGCAACATCCCTCTATGATCCGGTCGTCAGACAAATGCACGTATGTATTCAACTCTCATCTACTTCAATAATATGCCACGAACCGGAAATAGGTGGAAGGAGCTCCCTCCGGAGGCTGTCCGGCCGTTAGATGCAAAAGTAGGGCAATTCGTTGCAGTGCCATGGGCAAAATGTTGCCGAAAAGCTATCTTTGTGTAAGCTCCGGCCTCTTATTGCATGAAAAAAAGCCCATCGCCCCTAGGCATCGCACCTCTTCCCCGCTTACTTCGGGAGTACTCCGTTCCGGCAATTGTGGGCACACTGATTACCAGTCTCTACAATATTATCGACAGTATCTGCATTGGACATGGGGTGGGACCTCTGGCGTTGGCAGGCATGGCACTCACCTTCCCCATCATGAATCTGTCGGGGGCGTTTGGCATGTTAATCGGTACCGGTGGAGCGGCTCTTCTCTCCATTCGTCTGGGGCAAAAGAACCAGGTTGCAGCCCAACAGATTCTTGCCAACTCGCTTCTGCTGTCACTGGCCATCGGTTTGGGGTTCACCTTTCTTTCGCTCCTTTTTCTCGATGAGATGCTGATGGCCTTTGGCGGCACCCCCCAATCCATTCCCTTTGCCAGGGAGTTTCTGGAGATTATGCTGGCCGGAACCCTTATCTCAACCCTGTTTTATGGGTTCAACAACATGTTGCGGGCTGCGGGCTTCCCCAAAAAAGCCATGATTACTATGATTATCAGCGCACTGATTAATAGCGCATTGGCACCACTCTTTATTTTTGGGTTTCACTGGGGTATGCGGGGAGCGGCAATCGCCACGCTGTTGGCACAATCTGCCGGTGCTGTATGGGTAATGGGGCATTTCTGGACCCGGAAACATGCGCTTCACTTTTCGTGGCGCGTGTTTATACCCCAAAGAAGTATAATCAACGGGATTGTTGCGCTGGGTCTCTCCCCCTTCCTGGTACAAGGGGCCGCCAGCCTTGTGAATGCTACCACCAACCACACCCTCGAACAGTATGGAGGCAACATGGCTGTGGGGGCTTTTGGGATTGTAATCCGAATTCTTACCCTGATTGTCATGTTTGTAATGGGATTGCACCAAGGGCTTCAACCCATTGTGGGGTACAACTACGGAGCCAAACAGCTCTCCCGGGTGAGGCGAGCCCTTTCGCTGGGTATCGGAGTGGCGGTGGCCATCACCTCAGTAGGATTTCTGGCTACCCACCTATTTGCATACGATCTGGTCTCTCTTTTTACCTCCGATGCCTCACTGAAGCAATTTTCGGCCGAGGCCCTCAAGATGGCCACCCTGATTTACCCTATTGTGGGTTTTCAGATTATCACCTCCAACTTTTTTCTCTCCATTGGCAAACCGCGAAAAGCCATCTTTCTCAGCCTTAGCCGGCAGATCCTATTTCTCATTCCAGCCATTCTGCTTCTTCCCCGTTGGTTGGGCGTGAATGGCGTATGGCTGGCCATGTCGCTCTCCGATCTGTTGGCCGCCATTACCGCGGCAATGGTCCTGACCTTCCAGCTTAGAAGGTTTGGTCAACTCCCCATCCCAAAAACAACAGCCCGGAGCGAGAAGGCTTCCGGGCCGTCGAATCCCACGAGGGGGCTCTATTAAGGGGTGCTGAATCTTACAACCAACAATCGTTACACCTTGTCTAATGCCTGTTCGATATCGGCCAGAAGATCGCCGATATACTCAATGCCCACCGACATGCGGATCAAATCGGGACTAACACCGGCCTGAAACAGCTCCTCATCGCTTAACTGCCGATGGGTGGTGCTGGCAGGATGCAAGACGCAGGTTCTTGCATCGGCCACATGCACCACAATGGCAGCCAACTGAAGGGCATCCATAAAGCGAACAGCGGCCTCACGCCCCCCCTTCACCCCAAAAGAGACCACTCCGCAGGTTCCGTTGGGCATATAGGTAAGCGCACGTTCGTAATAGCGACTACTCTCCAATCCGGGATAATTAACCCAGGAAATTAAACTGTGATTTTCGAGGAAACGGGCCACCGCCATAGCATTGGCCACGT
The DNA here is from genome assembly GCA_050256115.1 of Bacteroidales bacterium. Taxonomy (GTDB): domain Bacteria; phylum Bacteroidota; class Bacteroidia; order Bacteroidales; family UBA4181; genus JAQVSH01. The sequence goes on from JBFWIG010000102.1 coordinate 2,326, forward strand.
GCCGTTCCATCCGGAGGGGCAAGGTTTCGAGCCCGAGGTTGAGCAGAAAGGCGTTGTTCGGACTCTGCACCATTCCCATATCGCGCAACAGATGGGTACGAGCCTTAACTATATAGGCAGCTTCGCCGAATTGCTCACTATAGCGCAACCCATGATAGGAATCGTCGGGTTCGGTGAGCCCCGGAAACTTACCGTTGTTCCAGTTAAACTTACCACTGTCTACCACTACACCCCCGGTTACACAGGCATGACCATCCATATATTTGGTGGTAGAGTGAATCACAATATCGGCGCCAAATGTCATTGGCCTGCAATTGACAGGAGTGGGAAAGGTATTGTCGATAATCAGGGGCACACCGTTGGCATGCGCCACGCGGGCAAATTTTTCTATGTCAAGTACTATCATGGCCGGATTGGCCAGCGTTTCGCCAAACATCAATTTGGTTTCCGGACGAAAAGCGGCACCCAGTGTAGCCTCATCGGCCTCCGGATCTACAAAAGTAAAGTCGATGCCCAACTTACGAAGGGTCACATTAAAAAGGTTGTAGGTTCCCCCGTAGATGGCGCTCGAACAGACCACGTGGTCGCCCGCACTGCAGAGGTTTACTACCGACAACATAGAAGCCGCCTGCCCCGAAGAGGTAAGAATCGCGCCAACGCCTCCCTCCAGAAGTGCAATCTTCTTTTCGACCGCTTCGTTGGTGGGATTACTCAACCGGGTATAGAAATGGCCCGGTACCTCCAGATCGAGCAACTTGCCCAAGTAGTCGCAAGAGTCGTACTTAAAGGTGGTGCTTTGACAGATGGGCAGCACACGAGGCTCGCCGTTTTTTGGCGAATAGCCTGCCTGGACGCAAAGAGTATTAATATGTTGTGAACTCATAGCTAATAATATAGAGTGAAAGTATGGATCATTTAAAAGAGTGTCGAAGATAACTTAATCTGCCAATTTACGCACATAGAGCGTACCCGCCTCCTGCCGTACCACCTCCACAGGCCACGATTTCTCTACATAGCCGTGCAAAGAGACGGCATCGTACCGAACGCCATCAATCTCAACCTTTCCGGCAGGCCGGAGCAATGTTCGGGTCACTCCCTGTTTCCCAACCAGCTCAACCATATCATTAACCCCCACAAATCCTTCACTGCGGAGTTGTTCGGTTCGCAGAGTTACCCCTTTTAGACGGGTGGTACGGAAAAATCGCTCAACAGCCCAAAGCCCCAGCAAAAAGGAGAGGGCCACCGATATAACTACCAGCAACAACGCCCTGCCCGAGAGTAAAAGGGCTCTTGAGAAGTCGGTAGAGAAGAGCGAATTATCTACCAACGAAAGGGTGAGCCCGGTAATAACCAGCACAATACCCGATATTCCGGCCACACCAAAACCGGGAAGCACAAACACCTCCACGCCCAGAAGGGCCAATCCTGCCAGAAAGAGACCAATCTCCCAATGTTCTGCCAGCCCTTCAAGCCACAAGGGTGCAAAATAGAGAAAAGCCGCCGAAAGAGCCACAACCAGTGCAAAACCGATTCCCGGCGACTGAATCTCGAAGTAGATACCCCCAAAAATGAGCATAATCAAGAGGCCCCGAAAAACCGGATGCAAAAGCCATCCAATCAGGGAGTCAAGCCCGGTTACCTTATGTTGAGTCACCTCAGCCTGGTCTACCCCGGCCACACGCAACACCTCCTCCAGGCTCGAGGCAATCCCCTCGCAATAGCCCACCTTAATGGCCTCGTTGGTAGTTAAGGTGAGTACCTTCCCCGAATCGGCTATCCCCTCCAGATGCACCCGGGGATCGACCATCGCCTCGGCAATTTTCGGATCACGTCTCCATCGAATCAGGGTATCCGAACCTGTAATCAGGGTATCTTTCCCATGTGCCTCGGCCGTAGAGCGCATCATAGAGCGCATAAAAGCCTGGTACTTATCGGGCATTTCAGAACCGGTCTGATTTACAACTGTTGCGGCGCCAATATGGGCGCCTTCTCGCATATAGATCCGGCCGGCTGCGATGGCAATCAGGGCGCCGGCCGAGATGGCATTATGATCTACAAACACCCATACAGGCATCGGAGCATTGAGAATGCGTGTTCTCACAGAGTCGGCAACATCTACAGCCCCACCGTAAGTGTTCATATGAATCAACACCAGATCGTACTGCCCGGCTTCGGCCGCATCGAAGGCTTTATCAACAATCCTGCCAACAGAAGGAAAAATATCCTGCCTGATTTCGAACCGATACACCTTAAGCTTCCCTTCGGGGAGCTCCCGATGCGGAGAAGCGGCCCCGGAAGGGGGCGAAAAACCAAACAAAATCAGGAGAAGGAGAAGTCGCAACATGGCCGGAGAGGGATTAAAGTAGCGAGTAAAGATACAAATTCGTACTTTTGTTTCTGTTGCAAATTTTACAGAACCTCATTCCTTATGGAGCCCCTACATATAGCACTGATTGCCTCTCAACTTTCTATTCGGCCCGAACAGGTAGAAAACACCCTGCAACTGCTCGAAGAGGGAGCCACCGTTCCCTTTATAAGCCGGTATCGCAAAGAGATAACCGGAAGCCTGGATGAGGTGCAGATTGGCGATATACAGCAACAGTACCAAAAACTGTTAGAACTGGAAAAACGAAGAGAGGCTATTATTCGTTCGGTCCAGGAGCAGGGCAAATTGACACCAGAGCTTGAGTCGCAATTCCGATCGGCACAAAGCCTGCCTATCCTCGAAGATCTCTATCTTCCCTATAAACCCAAGCGGAAAACCCGTGCAACGATGGCACGAGAGCGGGGACTCGAACCACTTGCCCACCGTATCCGGAAACAAGATGGGTTCGACCCGGAAAAAGAGGCCCGAAAATATCTCAATAACACCGTACCCGACGAAAAAGCGGCCTTACAGGGAGCCCGCGACATCCTGGCCGAAACAATCAACGAAGATGCCAGGGCCCGCCAACTGATACGCCGTCTCTTTCAGGCCGAGGCGGTGATATCCAGCCGGGTTGTGAGGGGGAAAGAGCCCGAAGCGGTAAAATATGATGACTACTACCAGTTTTCGGAGCCACTGAAGCGATGCCCTTCTCATCGATTGATGGCCATGCGCCGGGGCGCCGACGAAGGGCTGCTGCACCTGAGTATAGCCCCTCCTGAAGAGACAGCGCTTGCCTATTCACTCAAACGGTTTGTTACCGCCTCTACCCCGGCAGGAAAGCAGGTTGAACTGGCGGTTCGCGACAGCTACAAACGGCTGATAGAGCCCTCTATCGAGTCGGAGTTTATGGCCGAAGCCAAGGCACGGGCCGACGAAGAGGCCATCCGGGTCTTTGCCGGAAATCTTCGGCAGCTGCTGCTGGCATCGCCCCTCGGTCCCAAACAGGTACTGGCCATCGATCCGGGATTCCGTTCGGGATGTAAGTTGGTGTGCCTCGATAAGCAGGGTAATCTGTTACACAATGAAACCATCTATCCTCACCCACCTCAAAACGAGGATACCGCCTCGATGCGAAAGATTGCTTCGCTCACCGAAATGTACAACATCGAAGCCATTGCCATTGGCAATGGAACAGCAGGACGCGAAACCGAGGCCTTACTGCAGCGGATCCGTTTTGATAGAAGTGTACAAATTTATGTAGTGAGCGAGAATGGGGCTTCGGTCTACTCTGCTTCGCCGGTTGCCCGGGAAGAGTTTCCCCAATACGATGTTACCGTCAGAGGCGCTGTTTCTATCGGTCGCCGACTAATGGATCCCCTGGCCGAGCTGGTAAAGATAGACCCCAAATCGATTGGGGTAGGCCAATACCAACACGATGTAGATCAGACAAAACTGAAATCGAGCCTCGACTCAGTGGTAGAAAGCTGTGTGAACCAGGTAGGTGTTAATGTGAATACAGCCAGTAGGCATCTCTTACGGTACGTATCGGGGCTTGGGCCTCAACTGGCCGGAAACCTGGTGGAGTTCCGCAAAGAGAAGGGGCCCTTTCAATCGCGTAGAGAGCTGCTTAAGGTACCCAGAATGGGCGAAAAAGCCTTTGAGCAGTGCGCGGGTTTTCTACGCATACCCGAGTCGGATAACCCGCTCGACAATAGCGCAGTTCATCCCGAGCGATACGAGCTGGTGGCAGAGATGGCCTCCGACCTGAAGGTGACGATACCGGAGCTGTTGGCCAGCGAGACCTTGCGAAAATCGATCGATCTCGATCGTTATCTCTCTCCCCAAGTAGGGATGCCCACCCTCACCGACATCATGGAGGAGCTCTCAAAACCGGGTCGCGACCCCCGGACCCGCATCGAGATCTTCTCATTCAGTAGTGAAATTCACGCCATCGAAGATGTAAAACCGGGCATGATACTTCCGGGTATAGTAACCAACATCACCAACTTCGGCTGCTTTGTAGATATAGGGGTAAAACAAGACGGATTGGTACATGTCTCTCAAATGGCCGATAAGTACGTAAAAGATCCGGCAACTGTGGTAAAACTGCATCAACATGTAACCGTGAAAGTGCTCGAAACAGATCTCATCCGCCGGAGAATTCAGCTTACCCTGAAGCCCTCCTCTATACAACCGCCAAAACCATGAACGCTTCGGATCAATTGTATATGAAAGAGGCCCTGAAAGAGGCCAAAAAAGCAGCAGCAAAAGATGAGGTGCCGGTAGGGGCAGTTGTGGTGTGTGCCAACCGAATTATTGCACGGGCACACAATCTCACCGAAACGCTCAACGATGTCACTGCCCATGCCGAGATGCAGGCTATCACGGCTGCCTCCCATGCATTGGGGGGCAAATATTTAGACGAATGCACCCTCTATGTTACACTCGAGCCCTGCGTAATGTGTGCCGGTGCGCTCTTCTGGGCGCAAACGGGAAGAGTGGTTTACGGTGCCGCCGACCCCAAAAGGGGGTATAGCTCAAAAGGGGTTACCCTTCATCCCAAAACCGAAGTAACCGGGGGAGTACTGGCCCAGGAATCGGCTCAACTGCTCCAATCCTTTTTTCAAAATAAGCGATTGCCCTAAATCGAATCCAACCCTTAAGCTCCGCTCCCTATGAAGCTCCTATCGCTCCTTATCGGCCCATTTCTGCTCCTTCTTACACTTCTGCCTGCTACCGCTGCCGACGCTCCTCTCCGACTACTCACCGATCTCTGTGCAAACACAAACCTTATCTATCTCGATGGATACCCGTCGAACCTCACCCCCGCCGATCTGTCCAAAGCCATAGAGCGGGTGCAATATACCCGCATCCGGTCTGAAAAGCCCACCTTTGGATGGGTTATCCCCGACAGCCGCCGGGATATTACACAAACCGCCTTCCAACTTTTAGTAGCCTCCCGTCCCGATCTGCTGCAAAAAGATTCGGCCGATATGTGGAACTCGGCCAAAATAGAGAGTCGTCAATCTATCTCGATAAAATACAACGGCAAGGCGCTCGAACCCGATCGTTTCTATTACTGGAAGGTAAAAGTATGGAACAATCTGGGCGAAGAGAGCCCTTACTCTGCCCCCACCTGGTTTGCTACCGGCCATGAACTCTCGGAATGGGGTCTGCCGGAGTGTCCCATCCAAAAAAGCGACGAAACTCCGGTGCGCCTTGCAACGCTCCCCTCCGGCCAAACCCGTGTCGACTTTGGGAGGGCCTCGTTTGGAACCC
>JBFWIG010000103.1:0-7959 GCA_050256115.1 Bacteroidales bacterium
CCGGGCAGAAGTTTGCCGATATCTTTGGCTCCCGTAAGATTGACGATCTGAACTGGACACCCCCTGTCTCGTTGGGCGATCCGGTCTGTTCCGATATGGAGGAGGGAGCACCTTCGCTCTCGGCCGACCTCTCCACTCTCTATTTTACCCGCTGCAAAAAGGCTGAGGGAGAGGATTTCGGGTGTGAAATTATGGTGTCGAAAGCGGGTGCAAATAATTGGTCGGTGGCCGCTGCCATTCCGCTGGGTGAGCAGACCAAAGTGTTTGCCCATCCCGCTGTGTCGCCCGACCATCTTACCCTCTATTTTTCGTCGGATATGGAGGGAGGCTACGGGGGAAAAGATTTGTGGAAGATCACCCGCAGCGCGGTGGATGAAGATTGGAGCTTCCCGATAAATTGCGGCCCCGAGATCAATACGGCTGGCGATGAGATGTTTCCGACGGTTCGGGAAGATGGTACGCTCTACTTCTCTTCTACCGGTCATCCCGGCTTTGGCGGACTCGATATTTTTGCCGCCATTCCCGGTGCGGACAAACGGTTTGATGTTAGAAATGCAGGGTATCCGCTAAACTCAGCTGCCGATGATTATTCGATTGTTTTTCAGGGGCTTGCCAGTAGAGGTATTTTAACTTCTTCGCGTGGTGAACGAACCGGCGATGATCTCTACTTTTTTGATCTCTCCGCACTGATGTTTTCGGTGTCGGGGATGGTAAAGGATGAACTGACGGGCGAACCGATTCCCTTTGCCAGAGTGAGAGCGGTGGGCAGCGATGGAAAAACCCTTGAGGTAGAGACCAATCCCATGGGGATATTCGGCTTCCCGTTGGGCCCTGAGGCCGATTATGTATTCCTCGCCGTGAGTAACGGCTATCTGAATGGCCGGGCATCGGCCACTACCAAATCGCTGCAACGCGACACCCAAATCTCTCTCTCTATCTCCATGAAGTCGGTTTCGAAGCCCATCGAGATCGACAATATATTCTACGATTTTGCCAAGTGGGATCTTCGGCCGGAGGCAAAGATTTCGCTCAACGAACTGGTTATTGTGCTGAATGACAATCCGCAGATTGTGGTAGAGTTGGGTTCGCACACCGACTCCAGAGGGTCGGATGCCGACAACATAATCCTTTCGCAAAAGCGGGCACAGGCGGTGGTCGATTACCTGATAGAGATGGGCATTGCCCCCGATCGGTTGGTGGCAAAGGGGTATGGCGAGAGTGTTCCGAAAATTGTTAGCGAAGAGATGCGGTTGTTGCATCCCTTTATGCGGGTGGGGGTTACGCTTGGCGAACTTTATATAAAAACATTGCAGGATGAGGAGCAGATTGAGGCGGCACACCAGCTGAATCGTCGCACTGAGTTTAAGGTACTCCGAAGTGATTATGTGGCCGATCCCTTCTCGGCAATTACCCCTACACAATCCCGATGATGCGCTTATTGCCCTTTCCTGGAATTACCTTGTTATTGCACTTATGATCTCTGTTAATCAGTTGACCGTTGAATTTGGCGGTACCGCACTGTTTCGTGATATTACACTGCTTGTTTCGCCCAAAGATCGGATTGGTCTGGTGGGGAAGAATGGGGCCGGAAAGTCGACCCTGCTAAAGATTATGGCCGGGCTGCAGCAACCCACTTCGGGAGGGGTTGTTCTTCCTTCGGGAGCCAGAGTGGGTTATCTGCCCCAGCAAATGGCCCATGTGGGTGGGAAGAGTGTGATAGAGGAGGCCCGCATGGCTTTCGACGAGGTGTTGTCGCTCGAAAGGGAGATGCATCGATTAAGCGAAGAGATATCGCTGCGTACCGATTATGAGAGTTCCGATTATATGGACCAGGTGCATCGCCTGAGCGAAGTAACCGACCACTTCCATCTGTTGGGCGGCATGAATCTCGATGCCGAAGCTGAGAAGACCCTCCTGGGCCTGGGATTCCGTCATTCCGATTTTTCGCGGGCCACCACCGAATTCAGCGGTGGCTGGAGGATGCGGATTGAACTGGCCAAAGTACTCTTACGCCAACCCGATGTGCTCCTTCTTGATGAACCCACCAACCACCTCGATATTGAGTCGATTACCTGGCTGGAGGCGTTCTTATCGGACTATTCCGGGGCCGTGATTCTGGTATCGCACGACCGCGCATTCCTCGATAATGTGACCCGCAGAACGGTTGAGCTTTCGCTGGGGTCGCTCACCGATTATAAGGTGCCCTACTCTGAGTATGTGGCATTGCGGGCCGAACGCAGAAGTCAGCAGATGGCTGCTTATAAAAACCAGCAGAAGATGTTGCAGGATACCCGCGATTTTATTGAGCGGTTTCGCTATAAAGCCACCAAATCGGTACAGGTTCAGTCCAGAATTAAGCAACTGGAGAAGATCGATATTATTGAGGTGGATGAGGAAGATCACAGTGCCATCCATATTGCTTTTCCTCCGGCGCCCCGTTGCGGAGCCATTCCGGTAGAGGCGGCCTCGTTGGTAAAACAGTTTGGCGAGAAAGTGATATTGCGTGGGGTGGATATCGAGATATTGCGAGGCGAAAAGGTGGCATTTGTAGGGCGTAACGGCGAAGGAAAAACCACCTTTTCGCGGGTGATTGTGGGGGATTTGCCTTTCGAATCGGGCAGGCTGAAGCTGGGTCACAATGTGAGGATTGGTTATTTTGCGCAGAACCAGGACGAAATCATGGATGAATCGCTTACGGTTTTTGAAACGCTCGACGCCATTGCCACCGGTGATATTCGTAACCGACTGCGCGATCTTTTGGGTGCTTTTCTCTTCCGGGGCGGCGATGTTGATAAAAAAGTATCGGTGCTTTCGGGCGGCGAGCGTTCGCGTCTGGCCATTTTGAAACTGCTTCTCGAACCCTATAATGTGTTGGTGCTCGACGAACCCACCAATCACCTCGATATGCGTTCTAAGTCGCTCTTAAAGGAGGCGCTGCTTCGCTTTGACGGTACCCTGATTTTGGTATCGCACGACCGCGATTTCCTGGACGGCCTGGTTACTAAGGTGTATGAATTTCGTGAAGGGTCAATTTTTAGCCACATAGGCGGGATCTACGATTTTCTGAGAAGGCGAAAAATTGAGACGCTGAATGATCTGCAACAAAAACCGGAGGCCGGATCAAGAGAAGAGGCGCTGGTTTTGTCTGTGGATAAGAGCCCCTCATCGGGGAAACAAGATTATCTGGAGAAGAAAGAGGCTGAAAAAAAGCTGCGAAAGGTGGTCTCGATGGTACAGAAATCGGAACTTGCCATTGCCACGCTCGAACAGCAGATAGAAGAGATCAGGATAGCGCTGTCGGATCCGGAACGCTATTCCGACCAACTTGCGCAGAAGCATGCCGAACAGGAGTCGGCGCTGTTACATGAGATGCATAAATGGGAACAACTTCTTGCAGAGCAGGAGGCATTGTCACAAACCTAATCCATACAACGTATGAGGGAAGATTGGAATCAAGAGGAGCGCGAAGAGGTGTCGCTCAAGAATTTTTTCGGCGTCAGGGCCGTAATAGAGGCCATCAAGGCGGGGAAAGAGATCGATAAGGTGCTCTTTAAGACAGGTTCGGATGGCGAAACCATCCATGAACTCTTTTCATTGGTTCGAAATTTGGGTATTCCCTATCAATTTGTGCCGATAGAGAAGTTGAACCGGATTACCCGTAAGAATCACCAGGGGGTGATTGCCTTGGCTTCGGCGGTTGAATATCAGCCGCTTTCGGCTCTTATTCCCATGATCTACGAACGAGGAGAGGATCCCTTTTTGGTGATTCTCGACAGGGTAACCGATGTGCGGAATGTGGGCGCAATTGCCCGTTCGGCCGAATGTGCCGGAGCCCATGCCCTGATTGTTCCCGACAGAGGTTCGGCACCTTTAAACGGCGATGCGGTAAAGACTTCGGCCGGTGCTTTGCATCACCTTCCGGTATGCAGGTCGGGAAACCTGAAAAACGACCTACTCTTTTTAAAGGAGTCGGGAATTCGGGTTGTTGCCGTAACGGAAAAGAGCGATATAACCTATCTGCAGGCCGATCTGCAAGGACCGGTGGCCCTGTTAATGGGAGCCGAAGATACTGGAATATCGCCCGAATATCTGCGATTGTGTCATGAGAGGGTTTCGATTCCCATGTTTGGAAAAATTGGCTCGCTGAATGTATCGGCTGCTGCTGCGGTTTTGCTGTTTGATGTGGTTCGGCGAAGAACCACTTAGTGCATAATTCGAAAGAGCATTTCGCGAAATAGCTCCGGAGGGGAGGAGATGGAGGTTCCCATCACCCCCTTTGCCCGGGCATCGTAGGTGCGCAGCAGCGAGAAGATGGCCGAGATCCGTTTGGGCGGAAAGCGCTTTGCGGCGGCTTCAATCTCTTTTATGGCAAACGTATTTTTGTATCCCAGTGCCGCGGCTGCCACTTGGGGCGACTTGTTGTTCATGAAGTGCCAGGCAAACACCTTTACAAAGAAGCTGAAAAGTACACCGGTGGCTGCAAACAGCGAACCTGCTTTAGGGTTGTGTTCGAAATATTGCACAATCCGGTTTGCTTTGAGCACGTCGTGATTGACGATGGCTCTCTGCAGCTCGAAAATATTGTAATCCTTACTGTACCCGGTGTTGCGCTCTACATGCAGAGGGGTAATTTTGGGGTTTCCTTCGGGCAGGGTGAGGCGTAGTTTATCAATTTCGCCCACCACTTTCGAGAGATCGTTTCCCAGAAATTCACTCAGCATAACGGCAGCCTCCTGCGTAATATGGAGCTGATGCTGTTTTGCATACTGCAAAATCCAGTCGGGCATCTTGTAATCGGGTACCTTGGTCGATTCGAAAACAACCCCCTGCTTTTCGGCCGCTTTGTAGAACTTGAGCCGTTTATCTACCTTTTTATACTTAACGCATATCACCAAAATGGTGGAGGGCTGGGGCTTCTCGAAGTAGGCGGTAAAAGGTTCCAGGTCTACCAGTTGTGCCTCTTTTAACACCACAACCTGCCTCTCTGCCATCATCGGATAGCGACGAGCCCCGTCGATAACCGGCGCAAGGTTCATATCCTTTTGGGAGTAGATAACCATCTGATTAAAAGCCTTGTCGGCTTCCGAAAGTGCATTTTCGGTTATCTCATCGCAAAGAAGATCTATATAATAGGGCTCTTCGCCCATCAATAGATAGATGGGGCTGAACTTCTTTTGCTTTAGCGATGTGATGAGTTGCTCAAAGGTCATGCCGTAACGGGTGTGGAGAACAATACTTAAGGTGAGCAGAACAATAGGCGAGGCGTTGTTACGCGGTTAGGGCTTTGGCTCTTTTAAGCGTGGAGAAGCCAAACAGCATGATAACTACAAAACAGATAAGAGGAACATAGAAGGCAGAGGAGATAGAGCTCATATCGGAGATATAGCCCTGAACAGCGGTGAGAACTGCTCCGCCCAGAATGGCCATAATCATGCCCGAGCCGCCAATTTTGGCATCCTCGCCCAACCCTTCAACGCCCAATCCATAAATGGTGGGGAACATCAGCGACATAAAGAAAGAGATGGCAACGAGCGAGACCGATCCGGCCACACCGCCTAGCAGAATGGTGCCTGAACAGGCAGCAATGGCTAAAACCGACGAAATAATGAGCAGAAGGCCCGGCTTGATAAACTTCATCAGCCCGGTAAAGATAAAACGAGCCACCGAGAAGAGCAGCAGAGAGGCGAGATACCAGGATGCCGCATCGGCTTCGTTCAGTTGCAGATTATTCATAATATAGCGGATGGTATAGGACCATACCCCAATTTGGGCACCCACGTAAAAGAACTGGGCTACAACCCCTCTCACATAGTTTTTGTTAGCCAGCAAACGCTTAAAAACCGGGGCCAGCTTTCCGTTGTCGGGATCGGAGGCTGCAGGCATTTTTGCTCTGAGAATCAAAAAGAAGATAAGGAGCAGCACTAAGCCCACGCCAACATAGGTCATGGTAACCGCGATTAATTCGGAAGCCTGAATTTTGTGCAGCGAATCGGCATTCATACCGGCTCTCTCGGCAGCGTTGGCCGAATTCAATTCGCCCAGGATAAAGGCCTGGCTCAACAGGATACCGGTGATGGAGCCCATAGGGTTAAACGATTGGGCAAGGTTTAACCTGCGTGTACCCGTTTCGGGGTTGCCCATGGCAATGATATAGGGGTTGGCCGAGGTCTCGAGAATGGAGCATCCGCCGGCAAGGATATAGATGGCAATCAGGTAGTGATAGTAGTTGGCGGTAACGCTGGCAGGGTAGAAGAGGAAACAACCGGCAGCATATAGAATGATACCTAAGAGAATACCAGCTTTATAGGACTTTTTGCGGATGAATAAGGCCGCAGGAAGTGCAAAACAGAAATAGGAGCCGTAAAACGAGAGTTGAATGAGCGATGTCTGAAAGTCCGACATACTCATAATTTTCTTGAATGCCGCCAGCAGGGTGTCGGTCATATTATTGGCCACCCCCCAGAAGAAGAAGAGGCTGGTTACTAAAACAAAAGGAAGGATAAAGCTTTTGCCGTTGGCGTCGTGGAGCAAACCTCGTTTAGCGGGTGTAGCGTTCATAGTGGAAAGCAGGTAAGGGGTTATGAGAAAGAAAAGGCATTCGGTGGCTAAAATTAGCATTTATTCTTTGATTTCGACACCAACAATTTTTGGAAAAAAAGGAGGCCATCTGATTTGCGTTTCCGAATTTTGCTATCTTTGCACTCGCTAAACGAAAACGCCCAGATGGCGGAATTGGTAGACGCGCTAGTTTCAGGGACTAGTGTTCGTAAGGATGTGCAGGTTCGAGTCCTGTTCTGGGTACAACGGTACCTTGAGATATCAAAGCGTTTTCTTAGCCCAGGTGGTGAAATTGGTAGACACGCTACTTTGAGGGGGTAGTGGGGGTTTCCCTGTACGAGTTCGAGTCTCGTCCTGGGCACTGGCAAAAAAGATCGCAGCTCTTTGACAACAAGGGGTTGCGGTTTTTTTTTGCCATTTCCTCAACCAACTTTGCGGGTAAAAGTTATCGAAACCTGGATCATTTTGGGTAAGATAGTCGGGGCAAGAGCAAAATATAAGTGTCATGCCTCTTTGCAAAGGCATGACACTTGTGTGTGGCAGAGATCGTTTACAATGAATAGGGTCTCCGATATTTGTAAGAATAGAGTCGGTGGGCTTCGGCTTCCGGATCGTTAACAAAGCTTACAGTAGCGGGATCCCATTTAACAGGACGCTTCAGTTCGGTGGCAATGTTAGCAATGCAGCAGAGGGTATTGGTGCTGCAGCCCACTTCTACCGGAGCAATCGGGTTTTTGCGCGAACGAACTGCATCGATAAAGTTTTGCATATGGGGCGAGCTCACCTCATACTGGCCGGCTTCTACCTTTTGTTCCTCTTTCTTGAGCAGCGAAGGATCCGAGCACTCGATATAACCCCTGGCCACTTTGAGCCATCCTTTGGTTCCGTTAAAACTGATGCCTTGTCCACCCTGCGGCCGGTAATTCTGCTCGGTCATAATAATACCGTTTTGGTATTTCATGGTGAGGTATTGGGCTCCCTGGTATCCTTTCGGAATAAATTCGGAGGGGCCCAATCCATCCATTCCTATGGCTGCCTGCGAAATGTCGAACATGTGAGCACCCCAGTCGGCGGTGTAGCCATTTCCGGTTTCGCGGAAATAGCGCCATTCGGCCCAGAACGATTCGTTCTTAACGGGATCGAGCGAAACGGGAGGGCAGAGCTTGGAGTGGTAATGAACTTTGGGATCGTTGAGCGGACCCATCCAGAGGTTCCAGTTGAGGTTAGCGGGGATGGGCTCTTCGGGCAGATCGAGCGGTCTGGGAGGATCGCCAACTTTAGCAAAGATGGTTTCGATGTGCCCGAGTGCTCCGCTTCGTACCAACGAAATGGCCTGCTGAAACTCCTTTCCGGAGCGTTGCTGGCTACCAACCTGCAATACACGGTTGTTGCTGCGAACCG
>JBFWIG010000104.1:0-7926 GCA_050256115.1 Bacteroidales bacterium
GGGTGCGGTCGTGGGTGTTGTACATGTAGGCCAACAACTCGATATTTTTTACTTTTTCGGCTACGTTAACGGTAAACTCAAAGTAGCAGGTTTGGGGTATCCCCTCAACGCCCCATTCGCCGCCCACATTGTTGTAGTAGGGGTCGATGGTTTTGAGCACATCGTCAAACATGATGATGCCGTTTTCTACCTCGCCATCCTGACGCGCCGGGCCGGTGAGATCGGCAATCTCGGCATTTTTCGGATCGACTACCAGCTTAACCGCATCGGGCTTCATGTAGGAGAGGGTCTTGCTGTTTACGCGTTTCAAAAATTCCCACCCAAAACCGTGGGGTAAGGCGGTGGAGGCGCCTACTGCCCAAATCCGGCTTCGGACCGATCCGCCAATGATATAATTCTGGCTGTTTTTGGTAAGACGGAGGCTGGACATCAAAATCAGGTCGTTGAGGTCGTAGTCGCCCTGTTTGGGCCACAGATCTTCGAAAATTTGGAAGAAGTAACCGGCACCATCTGCAACGTCGCGGAGATTCCCGCCTGACGGGAGGCTGCCGGCCCGGAGGGTACTGTAGCTGCTGCCGGCCAGTGCCGGAAAATCGTAGGAGAAGGCCGCTTCGGGATCGTTGGGATACTCATCCCACAAATCGGGCATGCCATCGGCATCGCTGTCGGGTTGCGCGGCAAAGAGTGCTGCAGCATTCGCGGGTACCGGGAAGTTAAGAGTAGTGCTGTTGAGGTTCACCGCCACCGAAGTTTGTGTAACCGGAAGTGAAACAAAAAGCTGCGATACACCGGAGGCAAACGATACCGTGAACTGGGCTGAGGCATCGTCAATCACAGTGCGCGAAATCCGATTGCCATCGGCATCGAGCAGATCGAGGGGCTGCCCGTCGAGCTGATTGCTCGCAGTTCCCTGTCCGTTTACTACGTTAACCGTGAGGTCGGTGCGGTTCACACCAGACCAGGTAAAAGTTGCCGGAACCACCAGTTCGGACATGTCGGTCTTCGCCGGATTGTGTTTGGGCGCGGCGGGCTCTTTTACGCAGGAAATACAGAGGAGAAAAAGGAGGAGGAGAGAAAGAGCGTGGAGGGATTTCATGGTATAATGGTTAATTGGTTAGTGTTCTGGTGATGAAATAGTGCTCTGGAGAATAGTGCTCTGGTGTTTCGAAGCGCTCTGCGCTTCGAGAGCTCTAGTGCTGCGCTTCGCGCCGTAATCGAATTGTTTTTCGCGCTTGCGCGTAAGTCTCTTTACGCTAGAGCACTGTTTCACTAGAGCACTAAAGCACTGAAGATGAGCACTTGAATCGCTTGTCGCTTCGATGCACTAGAGCACTAATTCTCTGTTTCTCTGGTGCTGCGCTTCGCGCCGTAATTGAATTGTTTTTCGCGCTTGCGCGTAAATCTCTTTACACTAGAGCACTGTTTCACTAGAGCACTAAAGCATTGAAGATGAGCACTTGAAGCGCTTGTCGCTTCAATTCACTAGAGCACTAATTCTCTGGTTCCCTAGTGCTACGCTGCGCGCGGGTTTGTGGGTTTCTGGGGTTTTATGTTGTTTGATGCTTAATATTGGGGGTGTTACTGTGTTGAGGATTAATGTCTTATTGTTTTGTTTATACTAATGTATAACATTTTTTTTGTGCGATGAAATTTTTTTTCTATTTTTTTTGTTTTTTTTTTCTTTTTTTTCGAGGGTTGTTCGTAATAATATAAACAATGGTGTCGGTAACCCGCATGGATAAAGGGATATGGAGTAATTTTGGGTGATGCATGGGTTTCGTAAATTGTGGTTTGTTCCGGGGAGTTACTGCGGAGGGAGGCTATGCGCGGATTTTTTCTACTTTTGTGATCGACAAATCAGTTTATTTACGTTTCGAGTTAATCTTCTACCCATGAAAAAAGCGTTGATCACCGGTATCACGGGTCAGGATGGGGCCTATTTGAGTGAGTTTCTTCTGAAGAAGGGGTATCAGGTGCATGGCATTAAACGGCGTTCGTCGATGTTTAATACCGAACGGATCGACCATCTGTATCAGGATCCGCATGTGTCGAACCGAAATCTGGTGCTGCACTATGGCGATCTGACCGATAGTATGAACCTGACGCGGATTATTCAGGAGGTTCAGCCCGATGAGATTTATAATCTGGCGGCCATGAGTCACGTGAAGGTGAGTTTCGATACGCCTGAGTATACGGCCAATGCCGACGGGGTGGGGACGCTCCGGATTCTGGAGGCGGTTCGGCTGTTGGGTCTTGCGGAGAAATGTCGTGTTTATCAGGCCTCTACCTCCGAACTGTACGGCCTGGTGCAGCAGGTTCCGCAATCGGAAAAGACCCCTTTCTATCCCCGTTCGCCCTACGCGGTGGCCAAATTGTATGCCTACTGGATTACCGTGAACTACCGCGAGGCGTACGGCCTGCACGCCAGCAACGGGATTCTCTTTAACCATGAGTCGCCCATCCGTGGCGAAACCTTTGTTACCCGTAAGGTGACCCGGGCCATGGCCCGAATGGCGCTGGGAATGCAGCAAACCCTATATTTGGGAAATCTGTCGAGCCAACGAGATTGGGGACATGCCAAAGATTACGTGCGGGCCATGTATCTGATTTTGCAACAGGAGCAGCCCGACGACTATGTGATTGCCACCGGCGTTACCACCCGAATCCGCGATTTTGTAACCCTGGCGGCCGCCGAAATCGGCCTCGAACTGGCCTTTTCGGGCCAGGGTGCCGAAGAACAGGGCCATTTGGTATCGATCAACGAAAAACGCTTTACAGACCAAGTGGGCGCCGGTTATCTGGAGGCCATGAAAAAGAGGTGCGGATCTAAAGAGCCTCTGGTGGCGGTTGACCCCATCTATTTTCGGCCCACCGAGGTAGATCTTTTGATTGGCGATCCCACCAAAGCCATGGAGAAACTGGGATGGCAGCCGGAGTACGATCTCAAAGGGCTCATTGAAGAGATGATGCTTTCGGATGTTAAATTGATGAAACGGGAAGCGTACCTCAAGGAAGGGGGGTTTCAGACGTTGAATTACTTTGAATAGAGATGCGCTTCGCGCAGTGCTCTAGTGATGCGCTAAAGCGCGGGTGCTCAAGTGATGCGCTAAAGCGCGGGTGATCTAGTGTTGCGCTTCGCGCGAAAAAAAAATCATAGTTCTTCGCGCTTGCGCGTAAGTGTCGTTTCACTAGAGCACTTGAAGCGCAGCGCGCTTCGATGCACTAGAGCACTAATTCTCTGGTGATGAGATAAATATCAAGTAGTTGTTGGTTAATTAGTTATTGGATGGAGTGGTCGAGTAAGATTTATGTGGCGGGGCACCGGGGGTTGGTGGGTTCGGCTATTTGGAGTCGGCTTCAGGCCGGGGGGTATACTTCTTTGGTGGGCAGGACGCATGCGGAACTCGATTTGACTGACGGCGCGGCGGTGGAGGCTTTTTTTGCTGCCGAGCGGCCTGAGTATGTGGTGCTGGCTGCCGCAAAGGTGGGCGGGATCTCGGCCAATAATCGTTTGCGGGCCGATTTTATCTATGAGAATCTGGCCATTCAGAATAGTGTGATCCATGCCGCGTGGAAGTATGGGGTTAAGAAGTTGCTCTTTTTGGGCAGCACTTGCATCTACCCCCGCGAGGCGCCTCAGCCCATGCCCGAAAGCTGCCTGCTGAGCGGCCCCCTGGAGTATACCAACGAGCCCTATGCGCTGGCCAAAATTGCCGGGCTGCGCATGTGCGAGAGCTACAACCTGCAATACGGAACCAACTTTCTGGCCGTGATGCCCACCAACCTCTACGGGCCCAACGACAACTTCCATCTGGAAAACAGCCATGTGCTGCCTGCCCTGTTGCGCAAAATGCATCTGGGCCGATGCCTCGAAACCGCCAACGAAAAGGCCCTGCGAGCCGACCTGCAACGTCGACCCGTAGAAGGGGTCGACGGCAGCTCCCCCCTCTGCGACATCCGCACCGTCCTGAGCAAATACGGCATCCAACTCCTCACCAACGGCAGCGTCGTAGTCGAAATCTGGGGCTCCGGCACTCCCCTCCGCGAATTCCTCTGGAGCCACGACATGGCCGACGCCTGCGTCTACCTGATGGAGCGCGTCAACTTCTCCGACCTCTCCGGCACAAACCCTGGCACCGCCTCAGACTCAAACCCAGACTCAAACCCAGGAACAGGCTTTGCCACCGGCAACCCTGCCGCCCATTTGCCCGAAGTGCGAAACTGCCACATCAACCTCGGCACCGGCCAGGAGATCTCCATTGCCAACCTCGCCCGCCTGGCCGCCGACACTGCGGGCTTTACCGGCGCCCTCCGATTCAACCCCGCCAAACCCGACGGCACCCTCCGCAAACTCACCGACGTAACCAAACTCCACAGCCTGGGATGGCGCCACAAAGTGGAGCTGGAAGAGGGAATGAGGAGGCTGTACACTTGGTACTTAGATAGTGCTCTAGTGCTCTGGTGATTAGCGCGCTAATGTGCGCAAGTGCTCTAGTGCAATAGTGCTGCGCTTCGCGCAAGTGCTCTAGTGTTGCGCTTCGCCCTCAAAATTTAATTTCTTCGCGCTTGCGCGTAAGTGTCTTTTACACTAGAGCACTTGAAGCGCGAATGCGCTTCGATGCACTAGAGCACTGCGCGTTAGCGCAAATGCGCTTCGATGCACCAGAGCACTGCGCGTTAGCGCAAATGCGCTTCGATGCACCAGAGCACTGCGCGTTAGCGCAAATGCGCTGCATACGCCTGAGGAGGCATTTTTGATGTGGGTTGGGTGGTCTCTTTTCTTTTGCTCTTAATTTTGCTGCTGTCTTGGCTATTGTTTCAGGATATGTCGTTGAAGGTATGCTAAGATTTGTAAGCGGCGAAATTTACTGCTTGGGGGAATGGGTGAGTATGTACTGAAAAAGAAGAGTCTGGATTTTGCGATAAGGATTGTTGAGTTGCACAAAATTCTGGCAGAGGAGAGGAGAGCGTATGCGCTTTCAAATCAAATTGTTAGGGCGGGTAGTTCGGTGGGGGCTATGATTCGGGAAGCCGAGCACTCTGAAAGCAGAGCCGACTTCATTCACAAAATGGCAATAGCCCAAAAAGAGATTAACGAAACCCTTTACTGGCTCGAACTTCTTCATGCCACCGACTACTTAACCACCGATGAGTACACAAAACTGGAAACCGATGCTTCAGAAATACTTCGGATGCTCACCAAGGCACTCCTGACCGCCAAACGCAACAGAAAAAATTCCCCGCCCTAATCGTCTGCGCTGACGCGCAAGTGCTTTAGTGCATCGCGCTGACGCGCAAGTGCCATATAACCAGTGCTCTAGTGCATTGCGCTAACGCGCAAATGCGGAAGACAAGTAGTTCCTGGCGCGAAGCGCAGCACTAGAAGCGCGCACGCGCTTCGATTCTCTAGAGCACTAATCCTCTGCAGTTTTGCTTCGAAGCACCGCGCGCCCCAGCGCGCCATCCGCGCTTTAGCGCATCACTAGAGCACCGCGCGCGATATCGCGCCCAATCACTAGAGCACTGCGCGCGATAGCGCGCCATCTCTTTAGCACTTTTACTTCCCAATCGCTTTCACCTCAAATCCTATCTCCCTCAAGAATTTGTGGTCGAGGATGTTGCGTCCGTCAAAGAGGAAGGCGGGTTTTAGGTGGGCGTCGTAGATTTTGTGCCAGTCGAGGGTTTGGAATTGGTCCCACTCGGTGAGGATGGCTATGGCGTGGGCCTCGCGGGTGGCGGTGTAGGGGTCGGGGTGGACGGTGATGTTTTGCTCTATGAGGGTGTGGATTTCGGGTTCGAATTGGGCGCAGGAGGCCTCTTGGCGGGCCAGGTGGCGGAGGTCGGCGCGGATCTGCGCTTCGGTGACTTTGGGGTCGTAGATGTGGATGTGGGCGCGGTCTTGGAGGAGCTCCCAGGCTACGTAGATGGCGGCCGATTCGCGGGTGTCGTTGGTGTCTTTTTTGAAGGCCCAGCCGAGGAAGGCGATCTTTTTGTCCGAAACGGTGTTGAAGAGGGCGTCGATGATCTGGCGGGCAAAACGGTGCTTTTGGTAGTCGTTCATGGTTACCACTTGCTCCCAGTAGGCGGCCACTTCGGGGAGGCCGAAATGGCGGCAGAGGTAGACCAGGTTGAGGATGTCTTTCTGGAAGCAGGAGCCGCCAAAGCCGACGGAGGCCTTCAGGAATTTGGGCCCGATGCGGCTGTCGGTGCCGATGGCGCGGGCAATCTCTTCGATGTCGGCGCCGGTCTTTTCGCAGAGGGCCGAGATGGAGTTGATGGAGGAGATGCGCTGCGCCAGGAAGGCGTTGGCGGTGAGTTTGGAGAGCTCGGACGACCAGAGACGGGTTTTGAGGATGCGGTTGGCCGGAACCCATTGGGCGTAGACGGCGGCCAGGGCGTTGAGGGCAGCCTGTCCGGCCTCGTCGTCGTCGCCCCCTATCAGTACGCGGTCGGGGTTGAGCAGGTCTTGAATGGCGGTGCCTTCGGCCAGGAATTCGGGGTTGGAGAGTACGGTAAACTGCAGATTGCGGGGGTTGGCCTGCAGGATGGTTTTGATGGAGTGGGCGGTGCGAACCGGAAGGGTCGACTTTTCGACCACGATTTTATTGCCGTTGGCTACGGCCCCTATCTGGCGGGCGCACTTCTCTACGTATTGCAGGTCGGCGGCCTGCCCCTTGCCGGTTCCATAGGTTTTGGTGGGGGTGTTTACCGAAATAAAGATGATCTGTGCGTCGCGGATGGCTCCCTCTACATCGGTCGAGAAGAAGAGGTTCCGGCCACGGGCTTCGGCCACCACCTCAATCAACCCCGGCTCATAGATGGGGAGGTTCTCCAGCTCCGGATGGTTCCATGCGGCAATGCGCTCGGGGTTGGAGTCGACCACCGTAACCTTAATCTGTTTGCACTGCTTGGCGATCACCGCCATGGTGGGGCCGCCCACATAACCGGCTCCGATACAGCAGATGGAGGTGATGGAGGTGATGGAAGTGGAGGGGGGAGTGGTTGGATGCATGGTGAAAAGATAATGGTTAATGGTGAATGCGCTTCGCAAGGGTGCTCTGGTGCTGCGCTTTGCGCGGTAATCGAATTGTTTTTCGCGCTTGCGCGTAAGTCTCTTTACGCTAGAGCACTTGAAGCGCTTGTCGCTTCGATGCACTAGAGCACTAATTCTCTGGTGCTCTACTGCTCTGGTGGTTGGCCGCGCTGATGCGCGCAGTGCTCTGGTGTTGCGATACGCGCGGGTGCTCTGGTGCGTGAATGGTGAATGGTGAATGGTGAATGGTTAGTTTTGTTAGGCAAATGTAGTGTGGAATCAGGAAAAAGCAACTATATTTGAGGGTCATCAAACGAAAGTCATCCTACAAAATTTTGCTATGGACAATACTGCCGAAACCAAACAGCCTTGGGTTGCTCCCGAAATTATTGATCTGGATATTGAAAAAACGGCTTCAGGAACTGCTGTGAGTGGTCCTGAGGTTACTACAAGCGTTGGCCCCGCTAGTTAGTTCGGAGTTTCTTCGACAGGGGTACCGGCCGTTTTCGTTTTAATGGTCACGGGGTTGGATTTTGTGGTTGGTTGCTGAAATCTATGATGTGGTCGAAGTAGGGCTGCAGGGTGGTGCGATGGGTTACGAAGAGGATGGTGACGTCCTCTTTTATTTTTGTGAGTAGTTGCATGATCTGTTGTTCGTTTTGGGCGTCGAGCGCGGAGGTGGCTTCGTCGAGCAGAAGGAGTTCGGGCTTGCGGAGTAGGACCCGCGCAAGGGCGAGCCGTTGTCTTTCGCCGGCCGAGAAGGTGTGGGTGTAGTTTACAATGGGGGTTTCGAGGCGCTGCGCAAAGCGATTGGCCAGATGAAGGGCATTTACACGGGTCAGGATGGTTGTTATTTCGCTGTCGGAAGGGGTGACCGGCGCATCCCAGATGAG
>JBFWIG010000105.1:0-7818 GCA_050256115.1 Bacteroidales bacterium
TATGCTTCGAAGGCCCCTTTTCAACTTCCCGATGAGAAGAAGATTTTGGCTTACCTGCCGGGTACTGTGCTTGAGATTAAGGTAAAGCCGGGCGATAAGGTGGCGGCTGGAGAGGAGCTTCTCTCGTTCGAAGCCATGAAGATGCGCAATACCATTCAGTCGCCCGTTTCGGGTGTAATTGCTTCGGTATGTGTAGAACCCGGCTGCTCCTTTGCCAAAGGGGTAGTGCTATTCGAACTTGCCTGAGAGCTCGGCTTTTCCCTCCCAGACAAAGCATCCGGTAAACTTTTCGGTTAACCCCGGAGGCTTGGTAAAGAGGCCGAAGAGCGCCGATCCGCTTCCCGAAAGGGAGGCATAGAGTGCCCCTTCACGGTATAGCTCCTCTTTAATCCGGCCTATGGCCGGAGAGGCAGCAAAAACCGAATCTTCGAAAACATTCCGGACCCTCTCTTTCCAGAGGGCCGGATTTTTTTTTACCAGCTCTTCGGTCGGTTCGTTGGGAGGGGCAACAGTAACTGCAGCATAGGCAGCCGCAGTACTCACGCTTTCGGACGGTTTCACGATGCAGAGGTAGTAGTTGCCCAGGTTAAGAGAGACGGGCGTGAGTTGTTCGCCCCGCCCTTTTCCCAAGGCGGGAACCGCGTCTATAAAAAAGGGGCAGTCGCTTCCCAGTTGCAGGGCAAAGGCTTTGAGCTGTTCCTTATCGAGACCCAGCGAAAAGAGGCGGTTAAGTGCCAGTAACATGGAGGCACCATCGGAAGAACCACCCCCCAGTCCTGCACCCATAGGGATGATTTTATGCAGGTGTGCCTTTACCGGGGGCAAGCCGTATGCTTCATCGAGTATCCTGTAGGCTTGTACCACCAGATTTTTTGCGGGATCGCCTCCGATGGGCAATCCCGTGGAGAGAAAATCGATAGGGTGTTTTTCGCTACGGCCACTCTCCGCCACTTCGAGCGCATCGGTCAGGGGTAGCGGATAGAAGAGCGTCTCAATGTTGTGGTAACCATCGGGTCTTCTGCTTACAACGTAGAGCCCGATATTTATCTTGGCTGGGGGAAAAAGAATCATGGCAGTAAGGGTAAATGCGAATATACATACTATTTTGCCTTCGGCCTTGTGTTACGGCCGTTTCCGGCTCATAATCTCGGGCAAAATGGTTACCTTTGTAACAAGATATGTGGAATCAGAATAATGAATTGGACTAATTTTCACACACATACGTTGTATTGCGATGGAAGGTCCACTCCCGAAGCATTCATACGGGAGGCAATTGAGCAAGATATCCTTTCATTAGGGTTCTCCTCGCATGCGCCCCTTCCTTTTCCGTGCCATTGGGTACTCAAGCGGGAGAAGTTACCTGTCTATGTGCAGGAGATCAATAAGTTCAAGTCGATTTTCGAAAATCGGATCGAGATTTTTTGCGGTCTGGAGATAGACTATATTCCCTCTTTGCACGAGGAGGTGGTAGCGCTTGCCCAATCCGTATCGCTCGACTACACCATTGGGGCCATTCATTTTATGGATCCCATGCCTGATGGCACTTTCTGGACAATCGAGGCCGATAAGGAGCTGTTTCTGCAAGGCCTCCGGAAGCGATACAATGACAATCCGGAAGAGTTGGTTGAGGCCTATTTCCGGAATACGCGCGATATGATTCGCCACCTTAAGCCCAATATAGTGGCTCACATCGACAAATTGAAGATGCAGCACTCTCCCGAGTGCCCCATCCTGAGGGATGAACCCTTTTTTCGCGCGCAGTTACTGGATACCCTCCGGGTGGCTGCCGAGGAGGGGGTTATTGTGGAAATCAATACACGCGGCACGTATCGCGGACGCAATGCGCAACTCTTTCCCGATGCTACGGTGCTGGAAGAGATGTTAGGGATGGGCATTCCGGTGTGTGTAAACTCCGATGCGCACGGACCCGATGAGTTGACCCGTAATTTTCGTTCCACGTACGATCTGCTGCTTAAGGCAGGATACAAGACGGTTCGGGTGCTTACTAAAGGGAGCTGGCGGGATATCCCTTTTTCGACCAACGGGTTGAGTAAAGACGCTTTACTTTCTATCTTATAAGTTCGATGGGGAAGATATCGCGCGCACGCTTCTTGGGAATAGCGGCTATTCTTATAGTTGCGGCACCTCTATACGCAGCCGATCCGCAGGAGGTGAGCCCTTCCGGGTATAAACTGTTGCTCTTTCTGGCCTTGCTGCTGCTTCTGCTCTTCTTTCCCGGGCGGAAACTGAGAAACCTGTTCCCTTCTTTCGGTTCGCCCCGACTTCATGCCCGATTGCGTAAGGAAGGAGAGGGAAGTGCTATCGTATACGTGGTTACGCTTTCCAACCGGAGTAGGAAACCGATAGAGTTGGATGCGCCATATCTTCGTTTCGCCCCGTTGTTCTCTCGCAGGGGGAGCAAGACATTCAGGGTTCGGCCCCAGGGAGGGCACGCTCTCTTCCCGTTGGCCCTCTATCCCGGAACCTCCTATTCGTTTCGGGTTCCTGTTTCTCTATTTATTGATAATGAGGATAGTGGGGCAAGATTTGCCCGGTTGGTGGTGGAGGCCAGGATGCCCGATGGCAAGCTCCTTGCCGCGATTACGCGCAGATGTCGCAGCCGCGGCTAAATTCGGGGCGAATTATCGTAAATATTTGAATCTTTGGCATATCTTTTGTATTTTGGTCAGGAAGTCAAAAATCGGCCTCAAAATGAGCGAATTTGATGTAACTGTAGTAAATTTGCACCGTCGTTTCTGATAATTAACCCAATACGTTCCTAACCAATTTTATTAACCCTTTCCAATTATGAAAAAAGTTCACCTGATTTTGTTGATGGCTTTTGCTGTTACTGTCGCTTTTACTGCAAGCGGGTGTAGCGGGCTGAAAAAGATGCGTAAAAAGGCCGACACCGTACAGTACACAACAAACCCCAATCCTCTGGAAGTCCATGGTGGTGTTGTTGCGGTAGATGTTGCCGTGAATTACCCCAAGAGGTATTTTGCCAAAAAAGTGACGCTCGATGCAACTCCCGTCCTTAAATATTCGGCCGGCAGTAAGGATTTGCAGAAGTTTGCCGCCCAGGGGCAGAAAGTTAGAGGAAACAACAAGGTGATTGTGAAAAAGACCGGAGGTACGGTGAACTATTCCGACAAATTTGCCTACACCCCCGATATGCAGGCCTCGGAACTTTTTGCACAGATTGTAGGCAGCAAGAAGAAGAAATCGCTCGAATTTCCCCAGGTGAAACTGGCCGACGGTATTATTGCCACTTCGCAGCTGCTTTCTGTAGCGCCGAAGCCGGTAATTGGTAAGGATACCTATAAGAGAATTACTGAAGATGCCATTGAAGGTCAGATTATGTATCAGATTAACCGTGCTGAGGTTCGTAAATCGGAACTGCAGGGTGAATCTATCCAGAAGCTGAAAGAGGAGATGGCCGCAGCTAAGGCTAACGAACGGGTAGAAATTAAAGGTGCTCAGGTACTTGCCTACGCATCGCCCGATGGTGCTTTCGATTTCAATGCCAACCTTTCCGACAAACGTAAAGGAACGGCTCAGTCGGTGTTTGTAAAAGAGCTTTCGGCTGCCAAAATTGCCGAGAATAGCGGTGATGATTTCCTCCAGCTGCTGAATACCCCTGAAGATTGGGAAGGTTTCAAAACCTTGATGGAACAGTCGTCGATTAAAGACAAAGAGTTAATCCTTCGTGTTCTCTCTATGTACTCAGATCCTGAAGTTCGCGAACGCGAAATCAAGAATCTTTCGGCTGCTTTTACCGAAATTAAAGATCAGATTCTGCCCCAGCTTCGTCGTTCCAGACTCAGACTTAACCTCAATATTATTGGTCTGAGCGACGACGAGATTCGTGAGATTTCGAAAACCAACCCCAGTGCGCTTAAGATTGAGGAGATTCTCTATGCTGCCACCCTTACGCAGGATCTGAAAGAGAAGGCTGCTATCTATGAGGCTGCTGTTAAGAGTTATCCCAACGACTGGAGAACCAAAAACAATCTGGGTGCCATCTATCTGCAGAGCGGTCGTGTGGCCGATGCCGAATCGCTTTTTGCAGCTGCCCGTCAGCTGAAAGATGATGCTGCTGTTCAGAATAACCTGGGTGCTGTAGCTATGGTTAAGGGCGATTTCGCCAAGGCCGAAGAGCTCTATAACGCTGCTGCCGGTGCCGGAGCAGAGGTGAACTACAATAAGGGTATGCTCAATGTAAGCAAAGGAAAGTACAGCGAAGCCATCACCCTTTTCGGAAACGAAGCCGATGTTAATGCTGCTCTGGCCAAATTGCTTGCCAAAGACAACAATGGCGCCCTCACTATCCTGAATTCCATCCAGAATCCCTCTCCGCTTGCTTACTATCTGAAAGCTGTTGTAGGTGCCAGAACGGCTAATGCCGACCTGGTTTACACCAACCTCCGCGAAGCTTCGAAGGATGCTGCACTGAAGGCCAGAGCCAAGAGTGATTTCGAATTCATTAAGTATGCCAACGACGCTACTTTCAAATCGATTGTTCAGTAATTTCTTCTTTCCCTATTATGCAGAGGCGCCCCGAAAAGGGCGCCTCTCTTTTTTTTGATACACACCCTATTGAGCGGATCTCCGTTATCGCAACCTTTATACGGGGTAATTACCGGGCTTTTCGAATTTTTAACTTTCGCAGCTCTGTCGTATTGGTTCAATGGATGTATCTTCGCCACGGAACGGATGCAACCGCTTCCTCTTACTCGCCTTAATCTTTGTTACATGCGCTATCTCTTCGCGCTGGTTTTTCTCTGCAGTATGCATTGGGAATTGAATGCCCAACCGTCCGACTTCCTTTGGAAAGGGTGGATTCTGGATCGTGTGTTGGTATCGCCTCTCCCCGATGTGCATGTGCTGAACAAAACCCGGAATGTGGTTACGATCTCGGGTAAAAACGGGGCCTTTTCGCTCTACGGCTCGGTGGGTGATTCCATTATTATCTCGTCGGTAGGGTACGAAACCCGTAGAGAGGTGATTCCCGATACAGCAAGTCAGCCGGTCTTTTTGCTGGAGTCGAAAACCTACCTGCTCGAGGGGGCCGTTATTTTTCCCGATACGATGCGTTTAAACGGACTCGACCGCGCACTGAGGAGTGACGAAGGAAACTACTCTATGCGGCCCGGATGGGGAGCCGGTGTGGTGGTGGGAGGTCCGGTTACTTTTCTCTATAATGCCTTCAGTAAAGAGGGCAAACAGCAACGCACCTATCTGGCCAAGGTTACCGGAAAGGATGAGGACCTGTTGATTGGCGAAAAGTTTAATGGCGAGATTGTTACCAGGATTACGCAACTGCAGGGAGAGGAGCTTATCCGGTTTATGGTTTGGTGCGGGTTTAGCCGAAGATACCTCCTTACAGCCAACGATGGGCAGATTGAGAAGCAGATTGTGAATAAATGGATGCAATATCGCGCGCTTCAAACTAAGGCTGGCGGTTCAGTGCTTCGAAATACTCCATAACCCCCTGCATATAGCCTTTGGCCCGATCGAGCAGCTCCGGATCGGGGTCTCCCTCTTCGAATACCGGTTTTTCGAGGGTCATATCAAAAATGATTCTTGTGCTGTCGGTCATGATGCCGAATCCTCCTTTGTAAGCAAAGGTGCCAAATGAGGCGCCTCCCTGTTGAAGCAGGTTCTTGCTGAACAGGTAGTGGGTGGTTGGTGCTCCCAGCTGGCCAAGCAGCGTGGGCGCAATGTCGTTTTGGCTCCCGTAACGGGCAATCCGGGTTCCGTGCAGAGAGGGCTTCAGGGCTCCTCCCAGCCATAGCATGGGGATGTGAAAGCGGAGAGGGTGCTCAAGTTTTTGGTTGTCGGGATGTCGGGTGCCATGATCGGCCACAATCACAAACAGGGTGTTGGCGTACCAGGGTTGGCTCTTGGCCTTTTCTATGAAGTGGTAGAGAACGCTGTCGGCATACCAGGCCGAATTTTTGAAACGGCTACCCTCATCCTCTCCGGCAAATCGGGTAGGCATAGGAACCTGAAAAGGTTCATGATTACTTTGTGTAAGGCAGACATGAAAGAATGGCTCCTCCGACGACGCACTTACCTCGAGCAGTCGGTTAAGCAGATGTTCATCGTGAACGCCCCACTTCCCGACGTTCAGATTTCCGGGGAAGCTCTCAACATCGGATATCTCCCGAAATCCACCTTCAGTAAGATAGGTGCGCATACTTACAAAGTCGGCGTCGCCTCCGTACAAGAACCGGCGTTGGTAGCCCAAGCGGCCCAGATCGGTGGCCAAATGCGGCAATTTTCGGGCCCGGGAGGCAAAATTAATCATCTGTAGTTGCGGATGTCCCGGGGTTCCGCTAAGGACGGAGAGTACTCCCTTAGCAGTGCGGTCGCCGGTAGAATAGAGGTGCGTAAAGAGCACCCCCTCGTTGCACAGTTCCGCAAAACGCGGTGTTACGCCGGCTATCCCTCCCAGTGGTTCGACAATTTTTGCCGTGAGGCTCTCGGCTAAAATCAGAATAATATTGGGTTGTGTTACATGGAGCAGGGTATCGCTGCCTCCTGTGGTGGGTGAGAGAAGTGCTTCTCTCTGCTCCTGCGCTTTGTTGGAGGGGAAATAGCTTATGGGCCCGGGAATTTTTCGGGTGGCCACAGTTTGCCAGAAGTTCCAGGGGGCATTGATGGCTGCGTGGTTGGCAAAGGGATGGTTGGCACTGAAATAGACAAACGCAGGATTCATGGGCGCTACGGTGAAACTTCCTCTTATGGGTAGGATCCAGCAGGCTGCAGCAAACAGGAAGAGCGGAAGGCTTACCTGCCATTTCAGGGGTTCTATCTTCTTAATCAGAGGCGTGATCCAGCGTCGATAGAGCATATAACCCAAAACCACCCAACCCATGTAGAGAAGCAGGAGGAGAAGCCCGGGCAGCAGATCGGTAGAGGCAAAGGCCTCTTTGGGGGTTTGGAGATAGGTAAGAACAGAGCCCTCTATTCTAAAGCCCCAATGGCGATAAAGTTCCATATCGACAATCACCACCAGCGCGTTTACCGAAAAGAGCAGAAGGGTATAGGCAGAAAAGAGTGTCGATAACCGTGCCGGTGGGGGCGATGGCCAACAAAAGAGCAGAGTGGGGATTATCATCAGATAACCGCAGAGAGAGAGGTCCATCCTGGCTCCGTACCAAAAGGGCAGCAGCAACTCCTTTAGAGGAAGAGAAGCCGCTGCAGAATGGTTGTATAGCAGAAACAGGATTCTGGCGTCGAAGCAAAAAATCATCCAGAATAGGAGGCTGGCAGCCAGGAAGTAGAATCGGTTTTTCACACTACGCGGTTTTTGCTGTCAAAATTAACCTTTTTCAAATGAACCAGAAATGCTATCTTTGGTTCCCTATCGAACAATCCATGGCAAAAAAAAGTGCGAATCCCTCCGGCTCCGGTATCCCTTTGGAGTTGGGAAAGTTACCTCCTCAGGCGCCCGAACTGGAAGAGGCAGTGCTGGGGGCTGTTATGCTCGAGAAGGGAGCTATCTCTTCGGTGGCCGAGGTGCTGCGGCCCGACTCTTTTTACAAGGAGCAGCACAAGGTAATTTTTGAGGCAATGCTCGCGCTTTTTGCACGGCACGATCCTATCGATATGCTTACCGTGGCGGAGGAGTTGCGCCGCAAAAAGTCGCTTGATGAGGTGGGGGGGGCAGCCTATATAGCCCATCTTACCTCGCGTGTGGCTTCGGCGGCCCATGCCGACTTCCATTCGCGTATTATACAGCAAAAGTACATCCAACGTGAATTGATTCGTGTTTCGTCCGATATGCTCCATTCGGCTTTCGACGATGGT
>JBFWIG010000106.1:0-7803 GCA_050256115.1 Bacteroidales bacterium
GTTCTTCGCCGTGGAGGCATTGGAAAATGGCCGAATGTTCCGAATCGACCGGAATAATTCTAACGCCATGTGCTTTGGCTGCCTCCATAATCAGTTCGCCGGCCACCACAAGGGTCTCTTTGTTGGCCAGTGCAATATCTTTTCCTGCCCTAATGGCATGCAGGGTGGGACGAAGTCCGGCGTAACCCACCATCGAAGTGAGGACCAGATCTACTTGCGGTAATTTTACCACTTCGGGGAGCGACTCTTCGCCTGCTAAAACCTTTATCGGCTTGCCGCTGAGCGCCTCCTTAAGTTGAGGAGCCAACGATTTGTTGGCAATCACCACCACCCGGGGCTTGAACAGCAGTGCCTGTTCAATGAGCAGCCGAATGTTATGGTTGGCGGTTAAGACCTCTGCTTTAAACAGATCGGGTCGCTTCGAGATAATATCGAGTGCCTGTGTCCCTATAGAACCGGTCGAACCCAGAATGGCAATACCTTTTCTGCTCTCCATCTCAGAATTGAATATAATCTTCGGGATCGACTGCCACCCCATTTTCCCAGAGTTCAAAATGGAGGTGGGGGCCGGTGGTCTCTTCGCCCGAATTTCCTACAATGGCTATCACTTCGCCGGCTCGTACCCGGTTCCCGATCCTCCCCAGCAGGCGGGCGTTGTGTTTGTAAACCGATAGTATATTGTTGTTATGCTGGATCATGATTACATATCCGGTATCGAGTGTCCATGAGGCCATCACTACTGTGCCGTCGAGTACCGATTTTACCATCTCGTTGGGAGCAGCCACGAGATCTACGCCCAAATGGCCCTGACTCTTGTCGAATTTGTTGATTAACAAACCCTTTATGGGTGGGAAAAAGTAGAGGCGGCTCAAACTCTCTCCCTGCACCGCTGCCGAAAGGGCCACATTAAATCGCTCCTCCTCCTCTACCTGCTTGCGAAACAGGGAGTCTTCGATACTTTTTTGAAACTCTATCTTTCTGTATACCAGGCTATCGCGGACTTGCGGCTGCGCAATTTCAACCGTATCCTCCTCTGAGATTACTCGCAAGAGAGCTGCCAGATAATCGTTGCGGTTTCTTACCTCCAACTCCAGTGAGTCCAGGGTGTACATCTGTGCGTAGATACTTCGGCGAGCCTCTTCATTGGGGTATCCCGGCAGAAATTCACGCAGCGGGGTGAAGAGAAGAACCACAAGAATCAGGGCTGTTGCCAACAGACTCAGCGTACCAATCAGCGACATCACGTTGAGCGGCGACAATCTGAGATGCCATATCTCCTCGAAGGTCTGGTCGTTGAAAAAGACCAGCCGATATTTGTGGCTTAACGTCTTAAAAATGGTCTTCCTGATAGCAGGCATTGAGCAGGGTTTATCTCGCAAAAGTACACAAACGAACCGAAGATTTTATGTGGGGTCGTTTTCGTGCTGCACTTTAACCGTTTTTGGATGCGACGACCACAATCCATGTTTGGTGCAGTAACTGAGTGCCGTGAGTTTCATGCTGAGCCGGGCAACGAGGTAAAAATCTATCTCAATCTGGCCGGGCTTAGTGCCGGTAAAGCCATGTCCTATCTGAACCGAGGCCACCATTGTCTCTATATTCCACAACTGAATAAAGCCAATATGGTGATCGGCCTCGTCGGGATGGAGATAGGTCTGGCCTACTTTAACCTTTACGGCAAATTTCTCGCCCTCTTTTACCGAATCGGGGCACTCAATTACAGGTGTATGGCGGTCGAAATAGTCTTTCCGGCACTCTTTTTCTTCGAGCGAAATGTCGACAGGCGAAACAATTTTAGGCATGGGAATCGGCTTTAATCGCTAATCGGAGCGGAACAAATGCAATCAAAAATAGGATTAATTTTTGAAATGCCGAAAATTGTTGTACATTTGTACCCGCAATCAAGAAACATAAGTTGTACACACATATTGCGGGGTAGAGCAGTGGTAGCTCGTCAGGCTCATAACCTGAAGGTCGTGGGTTCGACTCCTGCCCCCGCTACTCAGGCCGTCTCATTCGAGGCGGCCTTTTTTTTTAGTATTCCCACATATCCTGTTCCATGTTGAAGATGGCGTTTTCAACTTGTTCGGATATGCGCTGACGGTCGGTTTCGTTGAGAATTTGTATGCCGTTAGCGGCCTGCAAACGGTTCAGTTCGGAGTAGATGTATCCGGTAAAGCGGTGTTGCAAAAAGATGTCGTCGAACGATAGCTGTTGCGCATTGTTACCGCCCGAATAGACCGGATATTGGGCCAGTGCTTCGCGCACATGGGGATAGTATACCCAGAAGGCCTGCTGTTTCAGCATATCGGTTTCAGAGAGCTCCTCTTCCAGTAAAGAGTAGGTGTCGGTAACCACCCCTTCGCGCTGGTATTCGCGGATGGGGCAAAGACCTACCACCTTTACCTTGAGCTCCGATACTCTGCGATCAAACCACCAGTACTCCATAACCATCAGGTAGGTAATTTCCGATAGTTGGCGTTCACGCTTCTCCGTTTGTTGTACAATGTTGCCGTCGGCATCTGCCACATCTATCACTTTGGTGGCTGCACCCATGCGGGTGTTGAGTGCATCGGGGGTCAGAACCTCTGCAAATTCACTTCCCTGGCCCAAATCGGGGTTGTAGGCTTTAAATTTTCCGGCATCGATGCCTTCGAGAAGCAGGGTAATCAGGTTTTTCCGGTTCCGGGTGGGTGTCTCGGGGAGATAGAGCCCGCGGTTCATCCCCTCTTTCAGGTTCACCATCCGGTAAATGACGGTCGACCAATGTTCGTCGTGTTCCTGATAATAGGGGAGCGGCAGCGCCTTCTTACCCATAAGTTTGTTGGTCTGGCCGGGAAGAATCAGCGTGTCGTTCCTAACAGGAGCCGGGGCCGGCTGTTGTGCCCGGTTTATCGGCATCAGGTTGGAAACCTGTGCACTTCCCTGCAGCGAGGCGAAAAGGAGTCCTGTTGAGAGCAGGCATATGTAGGCAACGGTTCGTTTCATGGTCTTTTAATTGATTTTGAAAATAATGGGATTCAGTTCTACTTGTCGGTTACCGGGCCCCACCGCAATGATGTTGTCGATGTAGACCTTTTGTCCCTTATTCAGCGAACGGATAATGGTTTTTTGTTCGTCGGTGAGTCGTGCCGAAGTGGATCGGGCCTCTTTGGTAAATTCGCCCTGGGTGGCCGAGAGGGTAAAACCCTGAATCTGAAATTTGAGGTCGAAATCGAACCCCTCCATTTCGGCCTGAATGGCTATCTGGGCTGCAAGTGTTGATTTGTCGATTAACCCTCCCATTTTGCCGGCCAGTTTGGCCGAAGGGGGAGGGACTGTTTTTACACGAAAGTTCATTTCGCCCATCTTGCGGCGCTCCCCATTGCTATTGGCAAAAACAGAAACAATGGCAGTGCCCTGGGTGGCAGGACGTACCACATAGCCGTTTCCTTCGGGTACAATGGTGCCGTTGTTGATGGTGGCGCTCATCTGTTCGCGGGGCACACCCGAGATAGAGATGTCAACCGGATTGTCTACCCCCAGATAGAAGACATTCATCTTGGTGGGCGAGATCACCGCGCTGGCTTCGCCCACCTGATACTCTGCCCGGAAGGGTCGTTTAGTGGTACTCCCGTCTACATTCTTAATCTGTACCAGCCCCTCCCATACGTTGTTTCCAACACTGTTTCCGGTTCGGCTGAAAATGGCTTTTCCCTCCTTAACGGGCAATTGCTCATAGTTGCCCACCATTTTGTAGTCGAAGGTGCCATCTTCTAACGCGATGGTTTCGTATTTACCCACCATTACCATCGGGTCCTGGGTTGAGTCGGAGGCGGCAATAAAGACTTCGGCGGTATAGTTGTTTCCCTTCAGAATAAAGTTAGAGTTGGGTATAACCGTGGCTTCGAGCCGATCAAACTTAAATGAGCCTGCGTCGATCTGCGAAAAGAGGTAGGTGAGCAGCTCCATCTCGGAGTTGCGCACGTAGCTTTGGTAGAGGGTGAGGTTGGTGAGCACTGCGATGAGGGGGAGGTTTTCGAAATTCTTCGATTCCCAGCTCAGTCGTTCGCCCTTCTCTTTTACATCGGGGGTGGAGAGCGATTTTATGACCGATTTGCGCAGGTCTTCATCTTTTTCGGCAACAAACGTGAGGAGAAACTCGGCATAGTCGTTAATCTTTTCGCGAAGTATCCCTCCCTTGCCCTGCCGGATCATTACCTGTGCAGGGTAGTCCATATTGTCGGTAACCTGGAGCGAGTCGTAGTAGATAACATCACTATTGCGCAGGGCAACAGCCTCTTCGCCGTCGGGTTCGGACAGGAGAACAATCTCCCTTTTCAACGCTTCGATATGTTGGTATAGCTCATCGCTTTTCTGTGAAACCTCTTTGGCTTTCAGATACCACGGCTCCACCTTAACGGGGGCAATGGCCAGCTGGGCCTCGAACTGACTCAGCAGATAGGCGTTTTTTACCTCAAAATTGAGGTTGGTTTTGGTGATCCCCTCGTTTACGATGACAAAAGCATCCAGGACGTCTTTCGATACATTCAATGCCAAAAGGGCAGTGAGTACCAAGTACATCATGCCGATCATCTTCTGTCGCGGGGTCTCTCTTCTTGCGGCCATGATTCGGAGGGGGGTTTACTTCTGTATATTCATGGCAGCCAACATGTTGCCATATACTTTGTTGAGCGAAGCCAAATTTTGATTAAGGGCATTCAGGTGATTCTGGTACTGAGCGGTAGAGTTAACCGACGCTTCCAGATCGGCAGCCATTTTGTTCAGGTTCCGGAAAGCCGACTTGCTGTCGAGCAGTTGCTGGTTGGTTTCGCGCAGTTGCAGTTCGTAAACGGTATTCAGGGCATTCAGATTGCGGTTCATGCTGTCGAGCTCGCCTGCATATTTTGTGGCCAGATTTTTCAAACTATCTGTGTTTGCAAAAGGGTCGCCGGCCTGTTGAAGCAGAGCCGCCATCTTTTCGGCCGATTCGGCAGCTGTCTCTATGCTTTGAGAATAGCGTCGGGTGGCTGCCGCCAGAGTGGAGATATCAACCAGTCCTTCGGCCGTTTTATTCAATTGGGTCAGGTTCTTTTCCAGCTGTTTTACCATGTCGGGCTGCAAGGCTGCGAGGGCATGTGCTGCCAGTGGATGCCCCTGTCCGTTGTTTTGCGACTGAGTGGCAAGGGTTCTTACCGAATCGGTAAGTGAGATTTTATAATCGTCCGATAATCCAGCCAATTCCGGAAAGACAAGGGTCCAGTCTACCTCCTGGGGCAATGGTTCGAATGCCGACAGAAAGAAGATAACCGCCTCGGTGCACAATCCTACGGTGAGAAAGGTGCTGGCAATAGACATGTGTTCCAACTTAAAAAGAGCCCCTAAAACCACAATTGAGGCGCCGAAGCTGTATAACTTATGAATGGTTTTTCTCCATTTCTGACTTTCAAAAAATCGGTTCATGGTTACAGAGATTGACAGATGGCAGGTTAATTTCTATTCATTTCGGGACCAAAGGCTCTTCTGATACAGCGAAATCCTACAAAAGAGCGGGCAGAGTCCTGATAGTCGTAGGTGCGGATACCTACATTGAGATAATACTTGGTATCTTTCCATGAGCCGCCCCTTACCACTTTCCGTTTCATTGAGGCCGGATCGCCGGGCGCTGCATCATAGGTGTAGTCGGGGTTTAGATCGTGGGTAAGTACCGTCGACGACTCGTCGAAGGCACTCTGGGTCCATTCGGCCACATTCCCCGACATATCGTAGAGGCCATATCCGTTGGGCTCGAACGAGCCAACCGGTGCGGTAATCTGCCACCCGTCGGCAGCATAGTTGCCTCTTTGGGGCTTAAAGTTGGCCAGATAGCACCCTTTGGCATTGGCCAGATAGGGGCCTCCCCAGGGGTAGGCGGTGTTTTTGAGCCCTCCTCTGGCGGCATATTCCCACTCGGATTCCAGGGGAAGCGAAAATTCGCTCAGGCTCAGCGCCCCTCTCGCGGCCATGGCCTGGTTGTAGTGTTGGGTTCGCCAGCGGCAGAAAGCCTCGGCCTGTACCCAACTTACCCCTACAACTGGATATTGGTCGTAGGCAGGGTGCCAGAAGTAAGCCTTGGTGAGCGGTTCGTTGAATGAGTAGGTGAAGTCGGTGAGAAAGCAGAGGGTATCGGGATAGACGGGTACCGTAACCTGTTCTATAAAGGCATTCCGATTGGGAGCGCGAACCTCCTGGCCCTGAGCGTTTATAATGGTGCCTTTGGCGGCCTTACGCAGGTTAAAGTAGGCGTAAGTATAGGCCAGCTTGCTGTAATCGTAGGCTTTCTGCCCGAAGATTCTGTCGGAGGGTTTTACGTAGAGCTC
This sequence comes from Bacteroidales bacterium, assembly GCA_050256115.1. Classification (GTDB taxonomy): domain Bacteria; phylum Bacteroidota; class Bacteroidia; order Bacteroidales; family UBA4181; genus JAQVSH01. Next base: position 6,339 of record JBFWIG010000106.1, read on the forward strand.
CTCTTCGTAAATCAGTTGTACATTTTCGTTGCGTTTTTCGTCTATCCGTCGGGCCCAGTTAATACGGGGAGGGTCGATGGGATTACCAAAGGCATCTTGATCTATCCGGTATTCGGGTTCCAGTTCGGCCAGTTTTGTCCGGAGCAGCGAATCGCGTACCCAAAAGATAAATTGACGATATTCTGCGTTCGTTATTTCGGTGTCGTCCATCCAGAATCCCCCCAGGGTAATGGTTTTGGCCACAGTGCCCTGACCTTCGGCCTGATCGCCTTCGAGCGGCCCCATTACATAACTCCCGCCGGGAATCATCACCATGCCCAGTGGAGCCCCTTCGGTAAAGGTGGCTCTTTTCGAACCATAACTGGCTCCTACCAGTTCGCCGGTGGGCGGCTGAAACATCCGACTACAACCTCCTATGGCGAATAATGTGCAGATAGATAAATATATAACTGAATTCTTCATTCTTTTCTTTCTTTATAATTTAGAGAAAACGAACGCTCTTATACTTTTGGGAATCTCTCTCTTGTTTAAACATGAAACGGTAACCTACCATGATCTCGTGTGCACCGCCGCCATATTTCGCTATTTTGGAGGTGGTTATATCGTACGAATAGCTAAAACTCAATCCGCTGATTAAATCGAACCCTCCCATCACTACGATGGCATCTTCGGTTCTATATGAAACGCCGCCCCATACGGTTTTATTGTACAAGGCGCGGAGATTTGCATAGTATTGTGTAACGGCCAGATCTGAGTGGACAAGTAACGCGGGTGCCAGCTCCCATTTGGGGTTATTCAGGGGAAGAGAGGTGCCGGCATGGAGGTAGAGGTTGGTTTTGATTTTGTAGTTGGCGGTAGAGAGTTGAGTGCTCCCTTCGGCCGGTCTGGTGAAGTTGATGGAGGGTGCGTTGAGATGTGTGGCAGAGAGGCCGAAATACCATGAAGGGGTGTGGTAGTAGAGCCCCATCCCCAGATCGGCAACCATCGAACTTTGATTGCCTGCCGGGATATCGGGATCGTTGCCCGGGGCTGTATACCCTTCGGCGTTGGGGATAAACCATTGTGGCCGGAGATTTTTTGAGAGCAGACCCAGCGAGAGACCCATCCCCAGGATACCGCCTCCCCATTCAAGATGGTAAGCATACGAGGCCGCTACACTCATGTCGTTGTCGAAGGCAAATTGATCTTGTTGAATGGAAAACCCTAAACCGCTGGCTACTCCCCACAGCGAAACCGGTGCATGGATGGTGGCATTCAAGGTTTTGGGTGCACCTTCAATGCCGGGCCATTGGTTTCTGTAAGCCAGTTGGGTGGCGACAGCCTCGACCGAACCCGCGGCACCGGGGTTAATCGAGAACAGATTCAACATTTTCTGGCTGAAGGTTGGGTCTTGCTGTCCGTAGGCGGCCGAAACAAGAAACAGGCAACACAGAAGCCCGGGTAATCGTATATTCATATCCTCTCT
>JBFWIG010000107.1:0-7797 GCA_050256115.1 Bacteroidales bacterium
TATTGCGATACCCGGAGTTGGTCTTGTGGGTAGAACTCCTGCCGGGTTTTATAGATGGTTAGCAGGGTGTCGATAAAGGCCGCTTTCTTATCGGGGTTGGTCTCTTCCATCAATAACTTCATATACATGGTAGCACCATCTACCACAAGGAATTTGCTCGACTGGGGGCAGGCATTAAAGGCCTTGCGCCAGTAAGGAAGAGCCGCTGCGTAATTTTTTGTTCGGAAATTGCCCCTGTAAAGTTGATTGTTCATAAGGCAGTCTATACTGTCCTGACCAATGCCGAACTTTGTTCCGCTCGCCCGGCCGGTTTGGCCGGAAACCGGGAGGAAGGCAAATAATGCTGCTGCCAGAGTCAGGAAAAAGAGTCCCGTTTTTTTCATCACTTTCTAATTTTTATCTATTTGTTTAATTCTTGTAAAGACGACTGAGGATTAATCCCATTTGCGTTGGAGGAACCAAAAGTCGAATAAAGATACGCTAATGCTTACAATATGAAGGTTCTCGCGGATTAAATTTTTGCTTTGCGTGCCTTTTGTCTCGAACGAATAGGAGATATTACACATCGATCTGTCCTGTCGGAAGGGCAATCCCACACCGGCGGTAATCCCCAGATTCTTTGGCTTCTCACCCTGTACAGTAAAATAAGAATCAGAAAGATAGGCGCCCAGCCGATAGGCTATCCGTTGATAGTATCTGCTCCTTACGCCTCTCTGTCCAACCGGTACAAATTGTGCGCCAAAACTGATTTTTCCTGCGTTAGAGAGGGTGTCGTTACTGAAGAAAAAATCGGCACCACTCCACTTCCGGTAGGAGTAATCAACTCCCACCAGCCATTGATCCTGATAATTATAGAAGAGTCCAAACCCCAAAGTCTGAGGGAGACGGATAGAGTGCTTCTTCCCTTTAACATACGAAATGGTATCGTGATACCCTTCGTACGAGGTAAATCTATTGAGGGTTGTCTCTCTCATGCTCAACTTGTTGGCGGGCTCAAAGGTGAGGCCGGCCGTAAGGCGGTTCTTTTCGCCCCAACTATGGGTATACTGGGCACCGGTCTGTAAATGGAATCCCTTGGTCTGCAGTTCGCGCGTCGAAATAATAGTAAGGGCGTTGGCATCGAAAGGAAACATCGTCGTGTTTTTATAGGAGGTGGTTCCAAAGAGCCAGGAGAGGTTTGCTCCGATGGAGAGGTTTCCTATAGAGACCCCATGACCCCAAAGGAGGCGGTTGAGCCCTCCGTCTCCCTGGTTGAGATAGTCGACCGTTGTGCCCAGTTCGGGATCAGGCTGCCCGTAACGGATCAGGTTATAGCCCACAGATGTATAGGGCAGAAGTCCCATAACCGAATACCACCGCTTGCTGATGATAGGGTAACTGAAGAGAATATGGTTGAGGTTAACCGTCCAATCTTTTTCGGTCGAAGAGGGGCTGGCGAAACGAGAGTAACGCGATGAGCCTCCGAAATGGAGAATAAACGATACGCTATCCTGTTCGGTATAGGAGGCCGGGTTCATCAACGAAGGCACATTATTTTGCCGGAAACCAATTCCCAGATTTCCCATACCCAACTGCATACCGTACGATTCCGGCACCAGCTCACCTATCCCGAAGCGGGAGTAAGGCGATTGTGTGTGGTTCTGTCCCGCAACCGGGAGCAGAGAGAAACAGAGTAGGAAAAGAGCCGGGAGTAGCTGTTTATAGGTTTGCATTGTATATGAGTATTCGGAAGAGGCCGTACAACACCAGATGCGGTTCTGCAAAGATGTGATAATTTAGGAATTTCTCAAAGAGCCAAAGGTCTCCGCCGGTGGCTACAACCTGCAAATCGGGATATTGTTGGCGGCAGCGGTCAATATACCCCTCCGTTTCGAAGAGAATTCCCTGAATGATTCCTCCATTTAATGCATCGGCTGTGGTAACAGGAGGATAGTCGGGAACATTTGTCAGCGATGCCAGCGGAAGCCGACGAGTATAGTGATGCAGCGCCTCTGCACGCATTCGAAGGCCCGGCGAAATCACCCCTCCCAGAAAATCGCCCTTGCACGAAGTGAGATCTATGGTGAGTGCAGTGCCCGCATCAACAACCAATAGCGGTGAGCCTCCATGCAGAAAGTGCGCTCCTGCCGCGGCACAAAGCCTGTCTTTTCCCAATGTCGCGGGTGTTGTGTAGCCGTTTTGGAAGGGGAGAGGAGTGTGGCTCTCCATGGAAAGAAAGTAACGAGAGCGGGCCTTTACCGCCTCGGTGAGCGGGCAGTCGGGCAACCCGACACTCGATACCACAGCCCGTGAAAACGAAGGGTTATCGCTCAGCAGAGCAGCCCATTCGTTGGGGTTGTTAGACGAAACCGAAAATTGCGCTTTAAGCGCACCCTCTTCGAAAAACCCCAATTTAGTCCGTGAATTTCCTATATCGACACATAAATCTGTCATGCACACCCTTCTGAGAGAGGCAAATTTACGTTTTTTTCGCGACTGTGGTTGTTTTTGTCTATTTTTGTAGTTCGCACGGCATTCTGCCCGTACTTTCATTATTAGCGTTGATTTATTATGATATACACAGCCGAACAGATTTTCGCAGCACTAAAACATGTGCGTCATCCGGCCGAAGGCAAAGATGTGGTAACACTCAATATGGTAAGTGATCTTCGGATCTCCGACGGATCGGTGGCATTTGTTCTCACTTTCCGCAAATGGAACGATCCCTCCATGATGTCGGTACGTAAAGGGTGTGAGAAGGCCCTTACCTATTATGTCGATCCTGCTATAAAGGCCGATATTCGCGTAGAATCGCTCGAAGCCCCCGAGGTGAAAGAGCCGCCTCTGCCCGAAGCCCGTAATATTATTGCCATCTCCTCGGGTAAGGGGGGCGTGGGCAAATCGACCGTAGCTGCAAATCTGGCCGTAGCGCTTGCTCGTCTCGGTAACAGAGTGGGATTGATCGATGCCGATGTCTATGGTCCTTCGGTGCCTAAAATGTTTGGCGTAGAGGATCAGAAGCCGGCAGGTCGTGAAGTTGATGGTCGTCATCTGATTGTTCCTATCCAACAGTATCAGGTAAAACTCTTATCGGTGGGTTTCTTTGTGAAGCCTGAAGACGCTGTGGTTTGGCGGGGTCCCATGGCCACTTCGGCACTCAAACAGCTCTTCCAACAGGCCGATTGGGGCGAACTCGATTTTTTGTTGATCGATCTTCCTCCGGGAACCGGAGATGTGCATCTTACCATGGTGCAGGAGCTTCCGGTAACGGGCGCAGTGATTGTAAGTACCCCTCAGGAGGTGGCACTGGTCGATGCGGTTAAGGGGATTAATATGTTCAGAAACGAAAAGATTAATGTGCCCATCTTAGGTCTTGTGGAGAATATGGCTTGGTTTACGCCCGAAGATGCCCCCGAAAAGAGATATTTCCTTTTTGGCCGCGAGGGATGCAAAGCTTTGGCAGAAAAAGAGGGGATTGCCCTGTTGGGACAGATTCCTATTGTAGGCTCCATTTGCGAGAGTGGCGATTCCGGCCGACCCATTGCCCTCGAAGAAAATCATCCCGCGGGCATTGCCTTTATGCAGCTTGCCTCCGAAGTGGTTCGCAGGGTTGACGAACGAAACGCACAGGCCGAACCCACCCGTCGGGTGGCCATGGATAAGCATTCGCACTAAGCCGCTTTAACAGTTTGGTTATGAGGGGGAAGAGAGTTCTTGCACAGATACTGTTTGCCTCCGGCCTGGCAGTCGGCATGGTAGCCTGTTCGGTTACCGGTAATACCCTCGAATCCAGACTCTATCACGCTTTCACCACTCGCTACAACCTTTTCTACAATGCCGGCGAGATCTATCGGAAAGGGGTGGTGAATCTCGCTACCGAAAACAGTGATGATTTCGGCGAGATTCTCCCCATCTTTCCCGATCCTCCCGCCAGCACCCTCTCTACTTTGCAAAAAGAGATGGATGTAGCCATCCAGAAGTTGCAAACCGCCATCCGAAAGCACTCCATCGGGTCGAAACCCCGAATGAAGCCCAAAAGTCTGGCGCAGCAGGATTTCTACAACCAAGCTGAATTTAATGCAGCCATCGACAACTGTCGTCTGCTTATGGGAAAGGCGCAGTTTGCCAAAGGCGATTATGCTACGGCCGCAGAAACCTTTTCGTTGTTGGTTCGCACTTCCAAAGGAACAGACTCCTATTATCCGGGTAAACTCTGGCAGATTCGTGCCTTGGCTATGCAGGGGAGCCTTTCCGATGCGTCTATACTGTCGGCCGAATTGCGAAAAGATCTGCTTTTCCCTACATACCTTCTCAAAGCCTTTGCCCTGGCAGAGGCCGATCTCAAAATCCGGCAAAAATTGTGGGACGATGCTGCTGCTCTTTTGGCCGAGGCCATCGAAAAGGAGCGAAGAGTTGCTACCAGGATGCGATACACTTTTATTCAGGCTCAGCTCTTTGAGCGGGCAGGAAAGCCTGAAGAGGCGGTTCAACGCTATAAGATGGTGGCATCCCGGGTATCGGATTATCGGCTCGAACTGAATGCATGGCTCGGAGTCGCTGCCGGAACCCCCGATGGAGAGGCGCTATTGGAGGTTCGCTCCGATTTGGAGGCCATGCTCACCGATGTCCGAAATCCCGATTATCGTGATCAAATCCATTTTTCCCTTGCCCGTCTCGGCTTACGAATGGGCGACTCGCTTGCCTACGAACAACATCTGAAACGCTCTTCCGAATCGAGCACTGTGAATCGGGCGCAAAAGGGGAGAAGCTGCCTGCAGCTGGCCTCCATCTATGCCGGGAGAAGGCAGTTTCTGAAAGCAGCTGCCTATTATGATACGGCGGTTATTTCGCTCAACGAAAATCATCCAGAGTTTCAGGAGGCTCGTCTTGAGTCGGGTACCTATAAGGAGTTGGCTCGTTTATTATCCGACATCTCCCGCGAAGATTCGCTCGCGGCATGGGCGGAACTCGCTCCCGCCGAAAGAGAAGCTCGGTTAGCTAAAAGTGCTGCTGCACAAGCATCGGCCGCAGCAACCGCCGACTCGCTGGCCGTTGCTGCCCGTTCGCGGCGATTGTCTGCCGGCGGAGTTGGATCTTCTACTGTTACGGGTCAGTGGTATTTTTACAACGAACTGGCCATTAATCGGGGACGTTCCGATTTTTACGCTTTATGGGGTACCCGTCCCAACGAAGACAATTGGCGGGTTCGAAATCGATCGGCGGCCCTTTCGGGCGGGGTTGGGGCTGTTGTCGATGCTGCATCGGTATCGTCTGCAGCCTCTTCGGTGCTTATGCCCGAAGTCCAAGCAATGCTCAATGCCCCGGAAATGAACGACTCTCTCCGAAAACTCTCCATAGACCGCAGAGCTCGCCTCTATTACGAGGCCGCCTTCTTGTTACGACAACGGCTCAACGATTCGCAGTCGGCCGACTCGTTGCTCACGCTCATGAACGAACGTTTTCCCGGCAATGAGAATGAACTGAATGTCTGGTATCAGCTTATGAAGAGCGCTTCGGCGGCTCATCCCGAGCTTGCGTCACAATATGCCTCACGTATTGTTGCCAACTATCCCGAATCGTTAATCGCCAAAGCTATTACCGATCCCTCCTTTGTGGAGGCCCAACAGCAAGCCCTCGATGAGGCAGCCCGGTTGTACGAAGAGATTTTTGGCTTGTGGAAGGCCAACAATTTCGAGGCTGCTGTTACCCTGGCCGATCGGACGGCAGCCCGATTTCCGGAAAGCGATCTGCTTCCCCGAATCATGTTTGTGAGGGCGTTGTCTTTGGGTGGTGTTCAAGGGCGTGCAGCTATGCGCGAAGAGCTGGTGAAACTCTCCACCACCTTCCGTAGTAGCGAGATACTGTACGACATCTCCGATGCCATCGAGATTCTCGATCAGGTGGAAGCCGCGGCACTGGCACAGCCCAAAATCGAAGACCTTGCCTATCGATATCAGCCCGGCGACAGTCTCTCGCTGGTTTGGCTCCTCGATACCCCCGAAGAGATTAATCAACTTCAGTTTGATCTGGACAGCTTTGCCATGGGGGTAGAGGCCGTGGCCGATATGATTCCCCTGCAGCGGAGAATGGGTAGTTATATGGCACTAATCTATCCGGCTGTAAAAGCTATTGATGCCTTTCGGTTTTATCGCGACTTCTCTAACTCTCCTCTCTCCACCGCACATATCTCCTCGCAAAAGACGGTTCTCTTTCTGATAAACGAGACCGACCTGCAACGACTTATTAACCGTCTCGATTTTGAGAACTATATGGAGATGTTTTCTCGTGAATATCTTCCCCTGGTTCCCGGATCGCCCCAAACCGATCTCAACGATGACACAGACTAGCCCCACTGAAACCCTTATCTTGTGGGCCGACGACGAGATTGATCTGCTGGGACTTCATGTAAAGTTCCTTACGGAAAAGGGGTATAAGGTTTTAACCGTTACCAACGGGCAGGATCTGCTCGAGGTGCTTCGTTTGCAGCGTGTAGATATTATCCTTCTCGATGAGAATATGCCGGGACTTAGCGGACTGGAGACCCTCTCGCAGATAAAACGGCTGGCACCTCAGATACCGGTGGTTATGATTACCCGTAATGAGGCAGAAGACATTATGGAAGAGGCCATTGGGGCACAGATCTCCGATTATCTGATAAAACCGGTTCATCCCAATCAGATTCTTTTGGCCATAAAAAAGAATATCGACAAATCACGACTGGTGAGCCGGAAAAGCATCTCCGACTTCCGTCAGGAGTTTAACGGGCTGGCCCGATCTATGTCGGCAGCCGACACTTTTGCCGAATGGGAAGAGATTTACCGGAAACTTGTTTTTTGGGATCTCGATCTCCATACGCTCGAAGATAAGGAGATGTACCATATTCTGCAGGAGCAGCTCCATCTGGCAAATCAGCAGTTTTCGCGGTTTATCAGGCTGCACTATGCCGATTGGTTCACTAAAAGCCCTTCGCAGGCCCCCTTGCTTTCGCACCAGGTGTTTCGTACCCTCCTCTTTCCGTTGCTGGGCAAGGGCAGGAAAGTGGTTATGCTTCTAATGGATAATTTCCGGTACGATCAGTGGCTTACCGTACTTCCCCTCTTCGCCGGCCGGTTCAGGGTAGAAAAAGACTCGCTGTTTTGTTCTATCCTTCCCACGGTAACCCAATATGCCAGAAATGCCCTGTTTGCGGGTCTTATGCCGGCCGATATTGTAAGGAACTATCCGGAGTATTGGGTAGAAGAGAGCTCGGACGAGGAGAGTCACAACATGTACGAACACCAACTGCTCCAAAAGCAGATGGAGCGTTTGGGGCTTCGGTATAAAACGGGCTACGAAAAGATTACCCTCAGCAAGTCGGGGCGAAAAATTGCCGAGAATTGGGCCAACTACCGAAGCAACGATCTCACGGTGATTGTCTGCAACTTCTCCGATCAGGTTTCACACTCACGCACCGAGGTGGAGATGCTTCGAGAACTCACCTCCGACGAGGCTGCCAACCGTTCGCTCACCCGCTCATGGTTTGAACACTCCCCCTTAATGGAGCTTATCAGGAATCTTTCGCGCGAAAATGTTACGCTCGTTATCTCCACCGACCACGGCTCGGTTAGGGTAGAGAAAGCCGAAAAGGTGATTGGCGACAGACTCTCCTCAACCAATCTCCGGTTTAAGGAGGGTAGGAATCTGAACTATAATCCCAAATCGGTGTTTGAAGTGAGAACACCCGAAAAAATTGGGCTTCCCCGCAAAAATCTCAGCTCTTCCTATATTTTTGCCATGGCCAACGACTATTTTGTCTATCCCAAGAACTACAATCAATTT
>JBFWIG010000108.1:0-7735 GCA_050256115.1 Bacteroidales bacterium
TCACCTTTACCTCCGGAAAGTTTTCGGCCACAAAAGCTGCAGAGTTATCGGTGGAGCCGTTATCGGCCACATAGACCGAAACATTGTTACCTCCGCTGAAGGCCACTACCGAAGGCAAAAAACGGGCGAGACAGACACGGCCGTTCCAGTTTAATATTACAATCGCAACGTTCATAGGCCGTTAATATTTCCAACGCCGGTGTGTCCAGAGCCAGAACTCCGGCTTCTCGCGGATCACCTCCTCCAGCGCCGACATATAGAGCCGGGTTACCTCGTAAGGGGCAAGCTTCGAAGCATCTTCGGCAAGCACCTTTACCTTAATCTGATAATAGCCTCTTGCAACCTTGTCGAGCCAAATAAAACGGACACCGGTGGCATACTTTCGGGCCAATTTCTCAATACCCAGATATACAGGGGTATCCTGATGTAAAAAGGGAAGCCGGTACTGAATCATCGATTTTTTGGGCGACTGATCGGCAATAAAACACATGATAGAGAGGGGGCCTGATTGCACCCTGCGGGAAACATCGCGTACCGCATCGTGCGAAGGAACCATAATGGCGCCAAACCGGCTGCGCGATCTGAGCGTAATTTCGTTTAGTATCTTATTATGTAGCGGTTTGTAGAGCGACATCACCTCGTAGGGAAGGCGATTGGGCATACAGGCCAGCCACTCCCAATTGCCGTAATGGCCGGTAGCCACAATCCACTGAAGCTTCTTCTCAAAGAATCCGGCATATTGCTCCAACCCCACAATCTTTACCCGTCTTTCGGCCTCGGCCTCCGAAATGGAGAAGAGTTTCAGCGACTCCACCATCAGATCGGTAAGATGCCGATAAAACCGTTTGGCTATGGAGCGAATCTCCCGCTCCGGTTTTTCGGGAAAAGAGTTGCGCAAATTTTTAAATACCAAACGCTTACGATAGGGCACCAGATAATAGACCACCAGGAAACAGAGATCCGAAAAGAGATAGAGCACCCCGAAAGGGAGCCGCGAAAGCCCCACAACCAGCCACCAAACCAGCCGATGCCCTGCCGAACGAACTGCTCTGCCCATAACTATACCAAGAATTTATCTACCACCCCACACACCTCATCAAACACCTGCGCATTAGCAGCAATCAACTCCCGGCCGAAAATATAGGACGATCCGCCCCTGAAATCGGAAACCCGCCCTCCGGCCTCCTGCACAAGCAACACACCGGCTGCCACATCCCACGGTTTGAGCGAATACTCATAAAACGCCTCAAACCTGCCACAGGCCACATAGGCCAGATCGACTGCTGCAGAGCCCAACCGGCGGGCCCCGTGCGAATGTTGCAACATATAAGAGAGCGAATCGAGATAAGGCGTCATCCTGTGAAAATCGTTGTAAGGAAAGCCGGTGGCAATCAACGAGTCGGCAAGAGTTTTCCGGGTCGAAACCGAAATCGGCCGGCCGTTCAGCCATGCGCCTCCCCCTTTACAGGCATAGAAACACTCATCGAGTGTCACCTCATACACCACACCCACAATGGGGCAATCGCCGTCGAGCAGCGCAATACTCACCGAATAAGGGGGCAAACCGTGAATAAAATTGGTGGTTCCGTCCAGAGGGTCAATCACCCATCTGTAACGGCTACCTTCAACCGCCTCCACCGTCCCCTCCTCCGTGAGGAAAGAGGCCTCCGGCAACACCACCGAAAGTGCCTCCACACACAGCCGTTCGGCCTCCTTATCTACATAGCTTACAAAATCGTGCAACCCCTTAACCTGCACCTTACCGGCATGAAACGATTTTGCCTCATTGCCAATAAACGCCCCTGCCAGGCGTGCCACCCGGCAGCTCTCTTCTACCAATTTATCTACAGCTAATTCCATTACTCCTCCAAAAAATCGACATGAACCTGCCCTCTCTCCGTAATCTCACCCAGACGCACCTGCGAAACCCTGCCCAGGAATCCGCTACGGAAGGGCGCCTCCACCTTAACATACTGTTCGGTAAATCCGGTCATTAACCCGCCCGACTCCCGCTGTTCCCAAAGCACCCGGGCCATTTTGCCGGTCATCTGCCCGTAAAAAGCCAGCCTTTTTGCTTCCGAGAGCGCCAACAGACGCTTACTGCGTTCGGCACGGAGAGCGGGCTGAACCTTTCCCGGCAGCGCAATAGCCGGCGTATTGGGTCGTTCGGAATAGGCAAACACATGCAAATAGGCAATGGGCAACGCCGAAAGAAAGGCATAGGCATCGTCGAACTCCTGATCGGTTTCGCCCGGAAAACCCACAATCACATCAACCCCGATACAACAGTGCGGCATCAATAACCTGGCCTTACTCACCCGGTCGGCAAAAAGAGCGCGGCTATATCTGCGACGCATCAACCCAAGGATCTTGTCGGAACCATTCTGCAACGGAATGTGAAAATGGGGTGCAAACCGGGCAGAGGCAGCCACAAAGGCAATCACCTCATCGGAGAGCAGATTGGGTTCGATCGAAGAGATTCTGATACGATCGAGCCCCTCCACCTCGTCTAACGCCGTGATAAGTTGCAGAAACGTTTCGCCGGTACTCTTCCCGAAGTCGCCCACATTCACCCCGGAGAGCACAATCTCCCGAATTCCGTCGGCCGCAATCAACCGGGCCTGCTCCACCAGATCGGCCACAGGCGCATTGCGGCTCTGCCCTCTCGCCAGCGGGATGGTGCAATAGGAGCAGTGATAGTCGCATCCGTCTTGCACCTTCAGAAAAGAGCGGGTTCGGTCGTGCAACGAATAGGCCGGGTCAAAACGGATCACCTGGCCGATATCGCCCGAGTGGACACCTCCCACCCCCTGCCCGGCAAAATAGTTGAGTACATAAGAAGGCAGATTACACTTCTCGCGGGTACCCAATACCAGCGTTACGCCGGGGATATTGGCAATTTCGTCGGCCTTTAACTGCGCAAAACAACCCACCACCGCCACAAAAGCACCGGGCGACCCTTTAACCGCCTTTCGGATGGCCTGACGGCACTTATGATCTGCCATACCGGTAACCGAACAGGTATTAATCACCACCACATCGGCCTGTTGGCCAAAGGGTACCACTTCGAAATCCGATTCGGAAAAACGACGCGAAAGGGTAGAACTCTCCGAAAAATTCAACTTACAACCCAGGGTATGAAAAGAGACTTTCCTCATAACACTTCCTTCTCGCGGGCAGACACCCAGTCGGCATAGGCCTGCGAGCCATAATATTCGTATAACTGCTTTTGCGAATGAACAGGAGCCTCATCCGGCCTGCGCAATTTGTAGGGATTGTCTTGCACCTCGTTAATGATACGGGCCTGCACATTGTCGTTAAGCCCCATCTCCACAATCATCTTAAGCTCCTTCTGCAAATCCCTGTCGTACACAGGACATGCCACCTCTATGCGGGAATCCAGATTACGGGTCATCCAGTCGGCCGAAGAGAGATAGTACTGTTCATCGCCGCGGTTGCAAAAGATAAAGAGGCGCGAATGCTCCAGAAAACGGCCCACCACGCTCACCGCCTCAATATTGTTGCTTAGTCCGGGAACCCCGGGCAGCAACGAACAGATGCCCCGAACCAACAGCCTGATCTTAACCCCCGCCTGACTTGCCTTATAGAGCAGCTTAATCATATCGGGATCTACCATATTATTGATCTTAATCATAATCCACGCCTCCTTCCCCTGCCGCGCAGCAATCATCTCCTCGCGAATCAACGAAATAAACCGTTTTCGCATGTAGTGCGGCGAGACCAACAGATGTCGGAACACAGGAACCTTATATGGCGTTTCAATATGATCAAACACCTTTACCACCTCGCGGGTGATGCGCGGATCGGCCGTCATGAGCAATACATCGGTATAGACTGCAGCATTCCCCTCATGAAAATTTCCGGTACTCACACAGGCAGAATGGATCAGCCGACCCGGTGCCTTACGGGTAATCAGGGTGAGTTTGCAATGCACCTTCAACCCGGGAATCCCGAACAACACCTTGGCCCCGGCCTCTTCGAGCCGACGCGACCAGTTAATATTGGCCTGCTCGTCGAAACGGGCCTGCAGTTCGATGACCACAGTTACCTTCTTCCCGTTTTTCAGCCCATTCATAAGCGCGTTTACCACCTTCGAAGTTTTGGCCACCCGATAGAGGGTAATCTTAATCTCTATCACCGCGGGATCGATGGCTGCCTCGTGCAACATAAAAATGTAGTGCGAAAAGTTCTGATACGGGACATGCAGCATCAGATCCTGCTTCTGAATCCGGTCGAGAATACTTTCGCCCATATGAAAACCGGGATGCAGAAGCGCCGGCCAGGGCGTACTCTCTAAACCGGATCCTCCCACATTGGGAAAACTCATAAAGTCTTTAAAATTGTGATACCGGGCACCGGGAATCAGATCGTCCTCCTGATCGAGCCGCAGATGCCGCTTCAGATAGCCCAACAGGTCGGTAGGCAAAGCCCGGTCGAACACAAAACGTACCGGCTGCCCTTTACTTCTGCCCTTAATCCCCTTCGAGATCTTCTCAAGAAAACTTTTGGTTACATCATTATCGATATCCAATTCGGCATCGCGGGTAAATTTAATGGTAAAGGCCTCAAATTTATCGAAATGCAAAAACGAGAAGGCCTGCGGAAGATTATGACGCAGAATATCATCGAGCATAATAATATACTTCTGCTCCCCGATAGAGGGTAACACAATAAAACGGGGCAGATCGGAAGTGGGCAGCTCGATCAGCGCGTACTCATATTCGCCATTCTGCCGCGAAAGCTTAGTGGCCAGATAGATAGCCTTATCCTCCAGATTGGGAAACACCTCTACATTCTTGAGCATAATGGGCGAAAAGACCGGAAGCACAAACTCAATAAAATAGCGCTTCACAAAAGCACTCTGCTCCTCGTTGAGCTGAGTCTCGTTCACCAGAAAGATATTCTGCTTGCGCAAACCCGCCAGAATCCCGTCGAACACCTCCTGCTGCCTGTTCTGCAACGACAGCACTTTGTCCTGCACCTTACTGAGCAGAATTTGCGGATCCATGCCCAGACGTTTTGAGCCGGCCTCCAGTTCGATCATTCTTTTTATAGTGGCCACACGGACCTTAAAAAACTCATCGAAATTATTAGAGAAGATCCCCAGAAATTTGAAGCGATCAACCAACGGGTTATTCTCATTCTCGGCCTCCTGCAAAACCCTGTGGTTAAAGGAGAGCCAACTCAATTCGCGATTCATTATTCTCAGAGCTGTCATGCGCCGAATCATTTAATCACTATCCTCACGCCAAGAGGCCTACTCGGCGGCCTCTGCGAGGATATTCTCTTTTATACCCTTAGTGCTGAACGAGTGGTATTTCCCCTCCCGATTGCTGTATACCAGATAGGCATCGAGTTCGGGGTGTTGTTCCAAAAGCAACAGCGTTTTCTGCATCCCCGACACCATACAGGCGGTGGCCCAGGCGTCGGCGGTTGTACAATCGGGGGCCACAATGGTAACACTCAACAACGTATCGCGCACCGGGTATCCGGTACGCGGATTAATAGAGTGGGCATACTTCACCCCGTTCTCCTCGAAATATCTGCGATAATTGCCCGAAGTGGCAAGCGACCGGTCGCGCAGCGAAAGCACCGCCTGCCGATAGACCCCCGGCAACTGGTTCCCTTCGAAAGGCTTATCAATGGCTACCGTCCATGTTTTCCTGGAGGGATTTACCCCCCGGGCATTGATCTCGCCCCCAATCTCAACCAGGAAATTATCGATATTCTGTTGTTGCAGAAAAGAGGCCACCAAATCTACCACATACCCCTTGGCAATAGAGTTACAGTCGAACATCACCCGACTGTCGGATTTTACCACGCGCCCCTCCTGCAGGGAGACCTTATCCATCCCCACAAACGCCAAAAGGCTGTCTATCTGTTTGGCAGGCACATCTGCCCTGTTTTCAGGGCCAAAACCCCATGCATTTACCAGCGGAGCCACCGTAATATCATAGAGACCGTCGGTCTTCTCCCATATATCCCTGGCCACTCCGTACAGCTTCAGGAAATGCGCATCGGGCTTTGCACCGGGCACATTGGCATTGATCTGCGAAATAACCGATTGGGGCCTGTAAATAGACATAGAGTTCTCGAAAGCATCGAGGAGCGACACAATCTTTTCCGAAAGATCGGTTCCCTCGGGATGCTCATACTTAATGGAATAGGTAGTTCCAAGGGCCTTCCCCTGATGAAACAGGTAGGCCGGCTCAGGCTTGGGTTTGCCCGTGCAGGCCGTCAGCAGAAAAAAAGTGCAGAGCAGTGCAGTACGGAGAAGAATAGGCATGAAAAACAAGGGGATAACAACAATGATATACAATGCAAACATACAGAAAAAAAAGGAGACCCTTTTTGCACGTCCAAAAATTCAGAGTACATTTGTGGCCTGTGCAAAAACGAAACACTATTCCCAGGCAGATATGGCTATATTAAAAGCATTCAGGGGTATACGCCCTGTTAAGGAGAGAGCGGCCCTTGTGGCTTCTCGTCCGTACGATGTCCTCAACAAAGAGGAGGCACGAGAAGAAGCGGGCAACAACATCTACTCCTTTTTGCATGTGATCAAACCCGAAATAGATCTCCCCGACACGGTCGACGAACACGACCCCTCGGTATACGAAAAGGGACACGACAATTTCAGGTCGTTGCTGATGAACAAAACCCTCTTTGTAGACGATGAGCCGCGCCTTTACGTGTACGCACAAACCATGCAGGGACGCACCCAATATGGCATTGTAGGGTGTGCCGCGGTAGAAGATTACATCAACAATGTAATTCTCCGTCACGAACTTACCCGTCCCGACAAAGAAGAAGACCGCAAAACCCACATCCGGGTGAGCAGCATGAACTATGAGCCGGTCTTTTTTGCCTATCCGGCCGTACCGGAGATCGACGCCATTGTGGCCGGAGTGGTGGCGGGAGCCCCCGACTACGACTTTATTGCCGACGACGGAATCGGCCATCAGGTATGGACCATCCGGAACCGCGCCTCCATTGAGAGGATCATTGAACTCTTTGCGGCCATACCCCATACCTACGTTGCCGACGGACATCACCGCACAGCCGCTGCGGCTCTGGTGGGCCACGAACGACGCATTGCCAACCCGGCCCACACCGGCAACGAAGAGTACAACTTCTTTTTGGCCGTTCACTTCCCCGACAACCAACTTCGTATTTTCGACTATAACCGTTTGGTAAAAGATCTGAACGGACTTACCCGTGAGCAGTTCCTCGGGCAGCTCTCGCAGGGCTTCCGGATTACCGAAAAAGGCACAGAGATCTACAGGCCCGAAAAACTTCACGAATTCAGCATGTACCTCCACGGCACATGGTATTCGCTCGAGGCACTTCCGGGAACCTACAACGACAACGACCCGATTGGCTGTCTCGATGTAACCGTACTATCGAACCTGGTACTTACCCCCATCCTGAACATCACCGACCTGCGCAACTCCAAACGGATCGATTTTGTTGGCGGCATCCGCGGACTGGCCGAACTGCAACGCAGAGTAGACAGCGGAGAGATGGCCGTGGCTTTTGCCCTCTACCCGGTTTCCATGAAGCAGCTCATCGACATTGCCGACAGCGGCAACATCATGCCCCCCAAGACCACCTGGTTTGAGCCCAAACTGCGCAGCGGTTTGCTGATTCACAGTCTGGAGGGGTAATCGGTCCGGCTATTTGCAGGCATTACAAATTGACTCCCCTTCGGCGG
>JBFWIG010000109.1:0-7722 GCA_050256115.1 Bacteroidales bacterium
CTTCTGCCTCTGCAGCGAGAAGATGGGTTCTGGAATGTAAGTTTGCACGATCCCAACCACTTTGGCGGGAAGGAGGCCACTGGAACGGCTCTGTTTGTCTATGGAATGGCGTGGGGTATCAATCAGGGCATTCTGCCTGCCCGCACCTATCTTCCTGCTGTGGTTAAAGGTTGGCATGCGTTGGCAAACGAGTCGGTAACGGCGAGCGGTTTTTTGGGATATGTGCAAGGTACCGGGAAAGAGCCGAAGGATGGCCAGCCTGTGACCGTTACCTCCAAGCCCGATTTTGAGGATTATGGACTGGGTTGTCTCTTATTGGCAGGAACGGAGGTGTGGAAAATGACGAAATAGTGCTCTAGTGCTCTAGTGCTCTAGTGCTCTAATGCTCTGGTTCTCTAGTGAATTTATGCTGTTACGATTATTCTTTTAATAATGTGTTGTATGACAAAAATGTTACGGTTTTTTGGGTTGCTTCTTTTTGCTTTGCTGCTGTTTATTCCGATTGGGGGTGTGGCTCAGCAGGGAAAAGCAGAGGGACGGATTACGCTCTCGTTCGATAAGGGGTGGCGTTTTTTGCAGGCAGATACGGTGGGTGCCGAAACGCTGCAGTTTGACGATAAGGCCTGGAGGCTTCTTGATGTACCTCATGATTGGAGTATTGAGGGTGAGTTAAGCAGAAACAATCCTACAGGGCCGGGTGGTGGATATCTGCCCGCCGGAATGGGTTGGTATCGTAAATCCTTTTCGCTACCCCAGAGTCAGGCCGGAAGGCGGGTTTTTGTGGAGTTCGACGGCGTGATGGCTAATAGTACGGTTTATGTGAACGGCCAGAAAGTGGGTACACGCCCCTTTGGCAGCATCAGCTTCCGGTACGATATTACCGACCAGGTTAAATGGGGCGATAAGGCACTGAATCTGATTGCCGTTAAGGTAGATAATTCGCAGCAGCCTGCTTCGCGTTGGTATGCCGGAGCCGGTATTTTCAGGCATGTACGGATGGTGGTAGCCCAACCGGTCTATATCGACCAGTGGGGGGTATTTGTCACTACGCCTCAAGTGTCGTCGGCTAAGGCCACCGTTAAGGTAGAGACAGCGGTGGTGAATCGCGAAGCCTCGAATCGAGAGATTACGGTGGAGACCCGTCTTATGGGCCCCGATGGCAAGCAGGCGGGAGTTACTTCTGCTAAACAGATGGTAGAAGCCGGGAAAACGGCCACCCTGATTCAGGAGATTGCCGTACAGAATCCTGCACTCTGGAGTCTGGAAAAGACCCATATGTACAGTGCTGAGAGCCGGATTCTCGATAAGGGAAAACTGATAGATCATACCACAACCCCTTTCGGGATTCGCAGTTTTCGGTTCGATGCAGCTACCGGATTCCATTTGAACGATGTGAATATGAAGCTTCTGGGTGTTTGTCTTCATGAGGATGGTGGTGCTTTGGGTACAGCTATTCCGCTGAGTGCCTGGGAGAGAAGATTTGCAAGACTCAAGGAGATGGGCGTTAATGCGATCAGAACGGCTCATAACCCTTTTGCCCCTGAATTTTATGATCTGGCCGACCGTATGGGGCTGCTGATTATGGATGAAACCTTTGATTGCTGGACCCGGGGTAAAAACAAGGCCGATTATCATCTCTATTTTAACGATTGGTGGAAAGAGGATACCCGTTCTATGGTTATGCGCGACCGCAACCACCCCTCGGTGGTGATTTATAGTGTAGGTAATGAAATTGCAGATATGAACACCGAAGAGGGACGGGCTCTTTATCTGGAACAACAGGATTGGGTGCATCAGTTTGATCGTTCTCGTCCTGTTACACAGGGGCTCTTCCGTCCCGCGGTTTCGAAGGTCTATGTCGATGGATGGGCCGCAAAGATGGATGTAGTAGGCCAAAACTATCGCGAAAACGAGTTGGTTGCGGCCCATGAGCAAAACCCCACATGGAAAGTCATTGGCACCGAAAATGGGCATACCCGTCAGGGCTGGCTCTTTCTGCGCGACACCCCCTTTTATGCGGGTCAGTTCTTGTGGACAGGTATAGACTATCTGGGTGAGGCGTTCTGGCCCATGATTTCGGCCGATTTCGGGTTGCTCGACAGGGCATTGAACAAGAAATTACAGGGATACGAACGGGAGAGTTGGTGGTCTGAGAAGCCGGTGGTTAGCATGATGCGGGCCGAGTTTAATGCGGGCGGCGGAGCCATGGTTGCCGACTGGACCCCTGTTGATATGGGTACCTACGATGTGGCACATCTCAGAGTGTTTAGCAATTGCGAAGAGGTAGAACTGTTTTTGAACGACAAATCATTGGGATCTAAACCGATTAATGCCGATGCTTCATCGCGCGATTGGGTGGTCACTTTCGAAAAAGGAACACTCAAGGCAGTTGGGAAGAATGGGGGGGCAGTGGTGGCTGTTTCGGAGATGAAGACAGCCGAAGCACCTGCCCAAATTATTCTGAAGGCCGACAGAGATACCCTTTCGAATAGTTGGGATGATGTGGTCTATGTGAGAGCCTACATTGCCGATGCTCATGGGGTAATCTGCCCCAATGCCGATTCGCTGGTACACTTCTCGGTAGAGGGCGCTGCCAAACTGGTGGCGGTTGATAACGGGAACAGGATGAGTCATGAGTCGTTCCGGAGCCCTTCACGCCTGGCTTATAAAGGAACCTGTCTGGCCATTTACAGAGCTGCCGATTCTAAAGGGAAGGCTACTGTTTCGGCTTCGGTCCAAGGGTTAAAGAGCGCCTCGGTTACCTTCAGTTTGTCGGAGTAATCTTCGGGCCTCTGGCCAATGAGGCAAAGATGCCGCCAAAACAGAGCAGGGTAAAGAGGAAGAAGGCAACCCGGATACTTTCCATAAAGGCCTCCCGATTTTCGGCCTGAATGGGCTGGTTGCCTAAAAATAGATGAATGGTGAGTGTGGCAAGGGCCATACTCACCATTTGTCCTGTAAGACGCATGGTGCCGATGGTGGCCGAAGCGGTTCCCAGGTTCTCTTTATCAACCGCACTCATTACGGCATGGGTATTGGGCGCCGAAAAGAGGCCAAAGCCTAAACCCAGTATAATGAGCCCTGTGACGATAAAGAGATGGGATGCATCGCTCGATAAAAAGACGAAGAGGAGCAGTCCCAGGGTTGAAAGGGCCATACCTCCGGAGGCCAGCACTCTTGCATCGAAATGATCGGAGAGCCTTCCCGAAAGCAGAGAAGAGAGGGTCATTACAACGGGTTGTGCCACCAATACCATCCCTGCCTCTCCCGGGGTAAGCATTCGGATTTGTTGCAGATAGAGGCTTAACAGGAAGGTGACTCCAAATGTAGCGGCATAGTTGATAAGGGCCGAAAGGTTAGAGAAGGCAAAAACCCGGTTGCCAAGAAAGAGTTGCATATGAAAGACCGGAAATGGCTTACGTTGTTCGTAATTCGCGAAGAGGAGCAATCCGCCGACTCCCGCTGCCGAAAATAGAATGCCCGAAAATTGGGGAATCATAGAAAGACCCAACATCAGCGCCGAGAGTGAGGCTACATAGAGAAATGTCCCGATTAGATCGAAGGGTTCGTTTCGCCTCTCTTCCGGTTTGCCATGCCAAAGAGCACTCAGCATAGTGGCTGTAACGATTACTCCGGCTGCCGCGTTGATGTAAAAGAGACTTCTCCACCCGAAATATTGGGTGAGAACCCCTCCGAGAACGGGGGCTGCCGAAAGGCCCAGATATACAACAGCCACGTTATAGCCCAATACTTTTCCCCTCTCTTGCGGGGGAAAGGCAGAGGTGAGCAGCGCCATTCCGGTGCCAAATACCAATGCTCCGCCGGTTCCCTGGAGAAACCGGAAAATGAGCAGCCAGGTTGCCGAAGGTGCCAGGGTACAAAGGAGGGATCCCCCCGACATAATCACTACGCCAAGGGTGAAAATCCGATGGCGTCCGGTAAGATCGGCCAGTTTTCCTGCCGGCAACTGAAACACTGCCGATGAGAGTAGAAAGGCCATGGCCACCCAACTCAGGGCTACTGCCGACATCTGAAACTCAGTGCTGATGGCCGGAAGTGCGATATTCACCGCGGCACCCATAAACGGGTTGAAAAAGGAGATCAGTATTACGGCAAACAGGGTTAGCTGCTTTTTGGGTATGGGCAACATAAACGGCAATTTCTCAGGTTATCCGGGTGCGGGAGTCGGGGCTCATCTTCGGAAGGGTGAAGAAGAATTGCGACCCTTCGCCCTCTTTGCTCACCAGCCAGATTTGTCCTCCCATTAGCTCCACATACCCTTTGGTGATAGAGAGCCCCAATCCTGCCCCTCCGTAAGGATTCGACAGGGAGTTATCTACCTGAACAAAACGGTCGAAAATGGCCGATTGTTTGTCGGCCGGAATTCCGATTCCGCTGTCTTTTACGTAAAATTCCAGTTGATGCTCTTTTTCCTGATAGCCCATAACAATCTCCCTGCTCCCTGAGTATTTGATGGCGTTCTTAATCAGATTCATCAGGATCATGTGAAATTTGTCTTTGTCCATCAGAAAGAGATCGTTCTCGTCGTCGTTTCCTTTTTCCGAAAGAAGGGTTATCCCCTTCGTTTCGGCCTCGGGTTGAAAGAAAAGTTGCAGAAAATCGAACTCTTCGTTCAGGTACACAGGCATGGTGTTCAGCTCTACCTGCCCGGCCTCAATTTTTGATATATTGAGCAGGTCGTTGATCATACTCATGAGTCTGTCGCCACTTTGCCGTATAATATTCAGGTACTCTTTTCGTTCCTCCTCGCTAAGCTCGGGATCGGATAAGAGGTCGGCAAATCCCAGAATCCCGTTAACCGGGGTTCGGATTTCGTGACTCATGTTGGCAAGAAAGGCGGTTTTAAGCCGCTCGTTTTCAAGGGCTATCTCTTTAGCCACCCGTAATTCGGCTTTTTGGCGGATGTACTGTTCAAAGAGTTGTCCTATCTGTCCATATTCGCCGGGGTAGCGTTTCAGGAGCCTCACAAAAGCCATTTTTTCGCTTTTCAGAATGTCGGAGACCAGTTGCAGGGGGCGGCTGATCCAGCGGCGTGTGGCCCGTTGAAACAGAAACGCGATGAAAGCCAGTGTCGAAAAGAGGAGCGACAACATCAAAATGGTCATCTTCCGGTAGATCCGGAGAACGTTGTACTCCCGGCTGAAAAGGAGGTGTGCCACTTCGTTTCCGGCTTCGTTTTTTAGCGGTGTATGAACCGAGATCCGGCTCTTTTCAGGAGTCTCTATTGTGTCGGAAGGAGGGAGTACGGTTAATGCAGAGCTGGTTAACTGTTCTGCTTCGTCCAGATAGGTGCGGGTCCAAAGAGTGCCCACAGCCAGAATACCGTGCGACGGGCTGTTTTTTCGCGTAGGGTCGTTGGTAGGATGGATGGTGGCCGCACTCAATTCGAGTACTCCCGACGGGGTGTTCAGGTAAAAGTGTGCAGTCCGTCTCTTTGAGATGGTATCGACCATGGCAGGTGTGAGAATGCCTCTTTCTGCAAATTCGTCCGAGCCCGATTCGAACAACCATGCGCCCTCCCGATTCAGTACCCCTACATAGTCGAATTGGAACGACTCAATCAAGGTTTCGATATTTTCGGCATACCATGTAGAATCAGATGGATCGTTTGCCACGTTGTAAAACTCATCCCAGTAGGTGTAGTCGTGTACCACCCGGCTTTGGGTATTACTCCGCAGGTTAAGGAGAGAGGCAGCCTCGATGGCTAACAACTCTTCCGATGCCTCTACAAATAACTTCTCCTGCCTTTGGTTAAGCAGAAACAGGATCAAAACAATCACCAGGAATAGCGATCCGGTGGCTACTAGAAACCGAAGAATACGATGATATATACCCGGCGTTTTCATGGGGCAGGGGTTAGTGGGAGAGTGGAGGGGTGTCCATTCATAGCGTAATGCCTGCTGTAAGATAGAGACTCTTTCTATTGGGATTCGAGATAAGGCTGATTTTCAGAGGCACCTCCCAGGATGAGGTTACACGCAGATTTCGGATAGCCGAACAGCCTACATTCACAAATGACCCTTCGGTTCCATAGTAGCTTCCTTTGGGTTGAAAGCCGGCAAAAAACTCCAGTTCGGTTGCTCCTGCAGTGCAAAGGCTTTGCACTTCCAGGTAAATACTCTTGTCGGGATCGGCACCGTAAAAAAAGTAGCTTGCCAAAAAATTGAGGGGTATTGTCTCTCCTCCCGAGAGGAGCATCTGCGCCTCTAACAGATGAGAGGTGGTGCGTTTCTTGTAGTTGAAAAAGTCAGTTTCGAGCGTGTCGGAAAAACTCCAGTAGTCCCAGATTTCGAAGGTGAGGGGCCCCAGTTCTTTCGAAATAAAGAGATCGGTCTCCTGCCAGCCCGCCCCACTGGTTTTATAGGAGCCCCACGCGCCCAGCGTTACCCCTTTCCAAGTGGCTGAGAGGGAGGGTTGGAGTGCAGGCGACTCTCCATACTCCTGCCCGCGCCAGATGTAGCGACTAACCAGATCTACTCCTGCATCTATGGTGACAGGAGATAAGGCTCGGTTCCGGGTGGTTTGTTGTTGGGCGGAGAGGGATCCGGCCATAAGCCATGAAGCCGAAAAGAGTGCAAAGAAAATGTGGCGAACCATAAGATGCGATATGAAGTTGTGGGCTTTAACCATCGCAAAACCAGTTGCAAAGTTATGAAATTTCCACCTGTCAAATGGATCGAAATCGGAAATTTGGAGAGGAAAGTTTGAATTTGGGTTTTGGGTTCTGTATCTTTACTCCTCATTGGGGGTCAAAGAATTATACCCTCTGATGCCGGTTCCGGACGGCGTTCGGGCAAATCTCTTTAAGTAAGGGTTATGAAGGAGAAAAGATATAGAATCTTGCTAGTAGAAGATGATGCATCTGATGCCGAGTTTAATCGAATTGAAACCGAGAAGGTGTTGCCGGATTGTGAATTTCGTGTGGTTGCAACCGAGAGCGAATTTCTGGAGGCGTTAACGGCATTTTCGCCCGACTTGATCTTGTCGGATTATTCAATGCCCGGTTTCAGTGGCATGTCGGCGCTGAAGCATACCCTTCGAGAGGCTCCTCTCACGCCGTTTATAGTGGTAACCGGTTCGGTCGATGAGGATACGGCTGTTGATTGTATTCTGGCAGGTGCCACCAATTATGTGGTAAAGCAGCAACTTAAGCGGTTGGGTTCGGCTATTTTGCATGCCCTTGATGAAAAGGAGAAAAACGAAGAACGGATCAGATCCGAAAAGGCCTTGAAGGAGAGTGAAGAACGATTTCGTTCGTTGTTTCATAATAACCTGTTGGTAATGGTGCTGATCAATCCCGAAGATGGATTGTTACTCGATGTGAATCCGGCCGCAGAACAGTTTTTGGGGATGAATCGCGAAGAGTTGCTTTCCTCTTCTATTCTCGATATGATAGATACCGATGGGGAGACTCTTTCCGACATACGGGAAGAGTTATTGGCCGGGCGTCGTTTTTTCGAGTTTTCGCTTCGGACGCCCGGAGGAGAGTCGAGAGAGATAGAGGTATACTGCAGCCGGATTTCGGTGGGCGACCGACTGGTTCTCTATGCGGTGGTGCATGATATCTCCGAACGAAAAATAATGTTGCAGGAGTTAATTTCGGCCAAGGAGAGAGCCGAAGAGAGCGATAAACTGAAAACCGCCTTCCTGCAAAATCTTTCGCACGAGATTCGTACCCCCATGAACGGGATTCTGGGGTTT
>JBFWIG010000110.1:0-7698 GCA_050256115.1 Bacteroidales bacterium
TTTTCGAACGGTTTGTCCAAGCCGAAGAGGGAGGTGCCCGTTGCGTTGAAGGATCGGGTTTAGGCCTGGCAATTGTGAAGGCCTATGTCGAGATGCTGGGTGGATCTATCGGTGTGGAATCGGAGCCGGGTAAGGGTTCTCGTTTCTTCTTCTCGGTTACTTCATTATAATTTTGGGGGGTTGCTTTAGAGAGTCTGCGTAAAATCGCTACATTCGCACTAGAACAAACTAAGCATCCCTATTATATGAATTCTAACGAAGTTTCACGTCGCGATTTTTTGAGAAAAGCCCTTGCCCTTTCGGCCGGTGCTGCGGTATTACCCACCTTTTACACCCCTCTCCATTCCAGAAATGTTGCCCCTGCAACTAAGCTTGCAGCCCCGGGCGAACGGGTTAACCTGGCCTGCTGCGGTATTGGAAATAGAGGCGGCGAAATCACCAAGTCGTTGTACGATACAGGATTAGCCAATATTGTGGCCTTCTGTGATGTAGATATGGGCGCTCCGCACACGCGTAAGATCCTGGAGCAGTTTCCTCAGGTGCCCCGTTTTCAGGATTTTCGCGAGATGTTCGATAAGATGGGCAATCAGATAGAGGCCGTTTCGGTAGGGGTTCCCGACCACTCCCATTTTCCCATCTGTATGATGGCAATGGCCCTTGGGAAGCATGTCTATGTGGAGAAGCCAATGGCCCGCACCTATAACGAGGTGGCCTTGATGATGAAGGCCGAGAAGAAATATAAGGTGGTAACCCAGATGGGGAATCAGGGTCACTCCGAAGGCAACTATTTCCAATTTAAAGCGTGGAAAGATGCCGGTATTATTAAGGATGTTACTGCTATCACTGCTCATATGAACAGTAGCCGTCGCTGGCACGGTTGGGACACCTCCATTACCGCTTTCCCCAAGGGCGAACCCATTCCTTCTACACTCGATTGGGATCTTTGGCTGGCGGCCTGCCAGGAGCATGATTATCACAAAGACTTTATCAATGGTCAGTGGCGCTGCTGGTTTGATCACGGACTTGGCGCTTTGGGCGATTGGGGTGCCCATATCCTTGATACGGCGCATGAATTCCTCGATTTAGGTCTTCCTTACGAAGTTTCGGCGGTTAAACTGGAGGGGCATAACAACTTCTTCTTTCCGCAGGCGAGTACCATCCTTTTCCGGTTTCCGGCGCGTGGCAGTATGCCTCCTGTTGATATTACCTGGTACGATGGCGTAAAAAATCTTCCCGAGGTGCCACAGGGTTATGGTGTCTCGGAGCTCGACCCCAATATTCCGCCCACCAGTACCGGCAAAATTGTGCCTACTACCCTGAATCCGGGCAAAATCATCTACTCTAAAGAACTCACCTTCAAAGGCGGTTCGCACGGGAGTACCCTTTCTATTATCCCTCCGGACGCTGCTGAGGCGATGAAGTCGAAATTACCGGAGGTGCCCAGAAGCCCGTCTAACCACTTTGAAAACTTCTTACGTGCCTGTCAGGGCAAAGAGAAAACGCGTTCGCCCTTCTCTATTGCCGGGCCTTTGAGTCAGGTTTTCACGCTGGGCGTAATGGTACAGCATCTCAATACCACTATTACGTTCGATCGCGAAAAAGGAAGAATCACGAATAACAAACTGGCCGATTCGCTGCTGGTTGGTGCGCCTCCCCGTAAAGAGTGGAAGCAGTACTACAAGGTGTAAGTGACCCGGAACCTTTTAGAATCTAAACCCTTTTTTACGCCTGATACCAGATGAACCATATCGCTTTCCGGCTTGCTTGTTTGAGCCTGTTTCTCTTCATTTTGCCCGGATTGATGGCGCAAAACTGGCCTTCGTGGCGTGGACCCGACGGCGATGGATCCAGTGCCGATGCCAATCTCCCCATTGCCTGGGGTGCAGAAAATGTTGTGTGGAAGAGTGCGGTTCCGGGCGAGGGTTTTTCTTCGCCGGTAATTTGGGCCGATCGGATCTTTTTAACAACGGCTCTTCCTGCAACACAGGAGCGTATCTTGCTTTGTTATGCCAGGAAAGATGGCAAGTTGCTTTGGCAACAGCCTGTCTTGACTGCTCCCCTTGAGCGAAAACACCCCGACAACGGGTATGCTTCCAGTACCCCTGCAACCGATGGTAAACGCGTATACGTTACCTTTCAGGGTGGCGAAGACGTTATGGTTGCCGCTTTCAGCATGGAGGGCAACCTGATTTGGAAGGTTAAGGCCGGCACCTTTTCGAGTCCTCATGGGTTTTGCAGTTCGCCAGTGCTATTTAAGGATAAGTTGATACTGAATGTGGGAAGCCAAAGTGGTGCTTATGTGGTAGCACTGCGTTGTTCGAATGGTTCGCAGGCTTACCGTATAGAAAATGCGCAAAACCAATTGGCCTACAGCACTCCATTTATCCGTACAATGGCCGGAAAAATCCAAATGGTAGTGGCCGCCGACAAGCGGATCTCTGCCTACAATCCGGAAGATGGTGCGTTACTATGGAGGGCCGATGGCCCTGCCGATGAGTATGCCTCTTCGCCGGTGTATGATGATGCAAGTGGTTTGGTGATAGTGAGCAGTAGTTATCCCCGGCGTGTGTTCTACGCCATCAATCCTTCCGGTTCGGGCGATGTTACCAACACTCACGTAGTTTGGAAGCAGGTTCAGGGAGCTCCCTACACCCCTTCGCCTATTGTGGTGAATGGTTATCTTTTGTCGGTAACAACACAGGGGGTACTACATTGTCTGGAGGCAAAAAGCGGGACCGTTCTATGGAGTCGTGAATCGGGCGCTCAATACGCCTCGCCGGTATCGGCCAACGGTTTGGTTTACAATATGAACGATAAAGGCGAAATCACTGTTATCAAACCCGGGCCGGTTTTCGAACAAGTGGCTTCTGCTGCTTTAGGTGAGAAAGCATTGGCTTCGCCCGCTATCAGTGAGGGCCGATTCTACTATCGGGGGGCTTCTCATCTTTTCTGTATTTCTAAGTAGTATAGTGCCAGAGGAGTAGGATTTTCTGCTCCCGATTAATAGTTGAAAGAAGATGCGCAAATTGGTTTCCATCTTATGGCTTTTCATGGTTACGGGCGTGTATGTTTTAGCCTCTTCGCCCGAAGAAACCGGGAAAATTCGTTTCGATTTTGGATCTGGACCCCAACAGGAGGGCTTTACCCGGGTAACCTCCGAAACCGTTTATAATGCTGCCCGTGGTTATGGTTTCGACTTCCAAACTCGTGCTGTGGCTGTAAATCGTAAAGGGAAGGATCAGATGCGGGGAGATTTTTGTACCTCCGATAAGCCTTTTCTTTTTTCGGTAAAACTACCCGATGGAAATTACAGGATAACCGTCACTTTGGGCGATAGGAAAGGGAGCTCTTCTACGGTAATTAAAGCTGAGGCTCGCCGTTTGATGGTGGAGAAGGCCGAAACCAAAAGAGGGGAGTTTACCACCGTTTCGTTTATTGTGAATGTACGCTCTTCGCAAATTCCGGGTGGAGCGCCTGTCTTATTAAATATGCGCGAAATGGATCATCCCAACTGGGATGATAAGCTCACATTGGAGTTCAATGGAGAGAGACCTTGTGTTTGTGCTGTTGAGATTGAGCCTGCCCCTAATGCTGTAACCATCTTTTTGGCCGGCGACTCTACAGTTACCGATCAGAAAGAGGAGCCTTGGGCAGCCTGGGGACAGATGCTTCCGCTCTTTTTTTCGGATGGTGCAGTAGTGTCCAATCATGCCGAATCGGGCGAGACGCTCAGTAATTTTATGGCGCAGCGACGACTCGAAAAGATTCTGAGTTTGATGAAACCGGGCGACTATCTCTTTATTCAGTTTGCTCACAACGATATGAAGCAACAACCTCCTCAGTTTGGTCCTTTTACCAGTTATAAGCGTTATCTAAAGCAGTATATAGATATGGCGAGGGCTAAAGGAGGAATTCCTGTTCTGGTTACCTCAATGCATCGTCGCCGTTTCGACGAGCAGGGTAAGGTGGTGAATACCCTTATGGAGTATCCCGAAGCTATGCGTCAGAGTGCGGCCGAAGAGAAAACTCCGCTTATCGATCTGCTTGAGATGAGTGCCCGTTTTTACGAAGCCCTGGGTCCGGAGGGATCGAAAAAGGCCTTTGTGCACTATCCGGCAGGGACATTCCCCGGGCAGACATCAGAACTTAAGGATGATACCCATTTTAATCCCTTTGGTGCCTACGAATTGGCCAAATGTATTGTGGAGGGAGTCCGTTTGGAAGTGCCTGCTTTAGCCGCTTTTCTGAAGCCGGGAGTGCCCGCTTACAATCCGTCGAAACCAGCCGATAGTAAGCGTTGGGCCGTACCTCCCAGCCCCAATACCTCTTTGTTAAAACCTGCAGGAAACTGATAATTTATTGCACGGTTTTGCCCAATTGTTTTCTATCTTTCGCTTCGATTATACTGTCTCTTTCACATTATTGAACCCCGCCATGAGTAAAGAAAAAGCACCCTCGAAGAATTCGGCCAAGAAGGAGCCTGAAAAGTCGTTGAAGGAAAAACGGGCCGAAAAGAAGGCCAAACGCGATAGTAAAAGCAGAGATTAGCGTTGCGTAGCATTCAAGACTTTCAACTGTTTATTAAACCTGTAGGGGCTGCCTGCAATCTAACCTGCAGTTATTGCTATTATTTGCACAATCCGGCTGCAGCTCCGGCAGGCTCGGTTATGTCGGATCACATGTTGGAAGTTGCTATAGCCCGTCAGATGGAAGCTGCCCGGGGGATGGTTCCTTTTTTTACCTGGCATGGCGGCGAGCCGCTTTTGGCCGGGCTTCCCTTTTTCGAAAAGGCCATAGCTATTCAGAAGCGGTTGGCGCCTTCGGGCGTAGTTGTGCAGAATGGCATTCAAACCAACGGAACGCTCATTACGCGTGAGTGGAGCCGATTCTTTGTGGAGAATCAGTTTCATGTGGGTATCAGTATCGACGGACCGGAACGGTTTCATAATCGCTATCGCACCCATCCCCCAAAGGAGGGCTCTTTCAACAGGGTTATATCGGGATACGGGCAGTTGCTGGAGCAGGGGGTCTCTACCGAGGTACTCTGTGTTGTGCACGCCCACAATGTGCTCTATCCTTTAGAGATCTACCGGTTTTTTAAGACTTTGGGTGTGCGTTATATCACCTTTTTGCCGTTGGTTGTTCGCCAACCTTCGGGTGCCGTTCACCCTTCGAGCGTAGATCCCGATCTGTTCGGTGCCTTTCTGTGTGCCATTTTCGATGAGTGGGTGTCGTTAGATATAGGAAAGGTGAAGGTGCAGATATTCGAAGAGGCAGCACGTACAGCCTTCGGGCAAGAGCACACCCTCTGCATCTTTCGCGGTGAATGCGGAAGAGTACCTGTGCTCGAATGGAATGGAAATCTCTATAGCTGCGACCACTTCACGGATTCGTCGCACTATCTGGGTAATATAGAAGAATCCCCGCTCTCTCAGCTTTTAGCGTCGGAGGCACAACTACAGTTTGGTAAAGAAAAATCGCAGAAACTGCCCTCGGTATGCCGCCGATGCCCCGTTGTTTCGTATTGCAACGGGGGGTGTCCGAAAGATCGGTTTTTAGGCAGTGAAGAGGGCGAGCCAGGGCTTAATTACCTCTGCGAGGGATACAAACTCTTCTTTTTGCACGCGGCTCCCTTTATTAAGAAGGTAGAGCAGGTATGGCGCGCTAATCGCCCAATTTCTCTTTGAAAAATGCAATGGTTCGCTCCCAGGCCAATTTGGCCGAGGCTTCATGGTAGCGGCCCGGGTTGGTGTCGTTGTTAAAGGCGTGACCTGAACCCGGATAGAGATGGAGGGTATAACGTACGCCTGCCTTTTTCAAAGCCTCCTCAAAGGCAGGAATGCCCGCATTTATCCGCTCATCGTTTCCGGCATAATGCAGCAGCATTTCGGCCTTAATGCGCGATACCTCTTCGGCAGCAGGCTGTCCGCCATAATAGGGAACCGCTGCCAGCAGGTCGGGGGCATTCACCGCCACTTGATTGGTCATGGCACCTCCCCAGCAGAAACCGGTACACCCCACCTTCCCGGTGGTGAGCGGATTTGTTTTCAGATAGGCTACTGCAGCCGTAAACCCCGCCTTGGCATCGTCGTAATTCACCTGCTGAAAAAGGGGCCGTGCCTTCTCCATCTCGGCGGGAGTACCCCCAAAGGGCGAGAGCACATCAGGAGCCAATGCCACAAAACCCTCTAAGGCAATACGGCGCGCCACATCTTTTATATGGGGCTGTAGTCCGGTATTCTCGTGAATCACGATTACGGCAGGCAGCTTTTTAGCTCCTTTAGGTCTGGCCATATAGCCTTTGTAATCGCCTTTTGGGGTGGGGTAGGAGAGTTCATGGGTTTCAAGCCTGCTGTCGGCAGGATCTGTAATCTGTGCTTCGGCAGTTTCTGAGGCAAGTAGCGAAAGCGCCATGGCAGCTCCTCCGGCCAGGGCCGACGACAATTTTATAAAGTTGCGCCGATCCATCTTTCCTTTGCTGTACTCCTGAAAATAATCTATTACCTCCTGTTCCATAACCGGGTTCATTAAGGGATGATTTCTACCCGAAAGATAGAGATAACTTCTCCTTTCTGTTACATTTGCACACCAAAAAAATGCATATGAATCAAGGGAAGGGGTTTTTCTACGCGGCGTTAGCGGGGGTGATGTGGGGGCTGCTGGCCATTGCCTTAAAAATAACCCTCAGTCACTATTCGCTTACTCCCTTTACCATTGTCTGGTTTCGCTTTTCCACGGCTTTTATTCTGTTGGCAATCTTTCTCTTTTTCTCTAAGCCCTCCAGTTTTACCGTGTTTCTCCGGCCTCCCCTGAAACTGGCAGGCGCTGCGCTCTGCCTGGGATGTAACTACTATAGTTATATGAAAGGGCTCGATTTTACCACCCCCTCCAACGCTCAGGTCTTTTCGCAGTTAGGTCCGGTATTATTCGCGGTTACCGGCATCTACCTGTTTCGGGAAAAGGTCTCCTGGCGACATTTAATGGGCTTTCTGATTGTGTTATCAGGCTTATCGCTCTTTTACTGGGAGCAGCTGGGGGCTATGTCTAACCAGCAAGGCTATGTGGCAGGGGTTCTGTGGGTAATATTCAGTGCTGTGGCATGGGTGTTTTATGCCTTGTGGCAGAAGGAGTTGTTGCGAACCTATTCGGCTCATCAACTCAATCTGTTTATCTATGGGGTGTGCGCTTTGCTCTTTTCGGCCGGTTTGGAGACCAAAGGATTTTCTTCGCTCGATACCCTGGGATGGGCTCTGGTTATTTTCTTGGGCCTCAACACATTGATTGCCTATGGTGCCATTGCCGTGGCTTTTAAATTTTTAGAATCGCATAAGGTGAGTGTGATTGTGGCCCTCAATCCTATCATCACCTTCGTAGCCATGCACCTATTAGCCATGGGCGGATTTGCCCTGATTGTTCCTGAGCATCTCTCAATGACCACTGTACTGGGGGCTGCCACCGCCCTTTCGGGCTCCGTCTTTGTCATTCTCTTCACCCGACGAAAAGCGTGAATACGCAAATGCTCTAGTGCTCTAATGCTCTAGTGCTCTAATGCTGCGCTACGCGCAAATGGCTAATAATGAATGGTCAATGGTAAATGGTTAATGGAAATTATTCCCGAAACTTGTGTCCGGACCCAAAACGATGTAACTTCCGTCTATCTTTAGTGCGAAAATAATCATCTATTGTACGCAGTAGCCC
>JBFWIG010000111.1:0-7660 GCA_050256115.1 Bacteroidales bacterium
CTATTTTCAAGGCAACGAACTGCATTTAACCCTCAATAAAGAGTCGCTCCGCACCTTCCTGCTTTCAGTAAGCGCCCTCCATAAAGAGGGCTTACAGACCCCTATCGACACCCTCTTTGATCAGACCACCCTCCAACAGCTGGGCGTAAATATACTAGGCCTTAACGTTACCGGCATCTTCTTCCCACAGATGCTTACCGACGACTTCCTGTTGAACCGATTTGCCGGCGCATTACGCGACCCATCCGTGGTATTCACCGCAACGATGGTGCTGCGTAAAGAAGAGGAGTAATCGTTTTGTGCAAAGCACAAACGGTTGCTCCTCTTCTTTACGGAAGTGGCAAAAGTTAATGGTTAATGGTTAATGGTTAATGCGCTTCGCGCGAAATGGTTAATGAATTAGCACGCGCAAGCGCGGAAAGGGAGCCTGTACAAAATTCTTTACACCCCCGGGAAAGGCGCGTTATTGTTCTGCGCGTCAGCGCACAACCATTCACCATTTACCATTAGCGCGCAGCACTTGCGCGTCAGCGCACTGCGCTGTGGTATGTGAGGAGTAGGGCAGTGACTTCGGAGTAGTTTTTGATGCCGGTGGGTATGCGGTTGGCTTTGAGGTAGGTGTCGTAGACTTTGTTTTGGATGCGGCTCAGTTTTTCGTGTTGTTGCGATTTCCAGTAGGCCGATAGTAGTGCCGATTCTTGCCGGATGCCGGGCTCTATGTTTGCGAGGTGGGTTCGGTAGGTGGCGGGAAGGAGGCGCCGGGCATCGGCGGCTATGTAGCCCAGTACGCTGAAGTAGCCGCTGTATTGGATAAAGGGATCGGTAGATGCTATGCAGGCCAGGTAGCCGTAGAAGTTGCATTCGGCTTCGGAGGTGATGCCGAATTGATGCGCTTTTTCGTGGGCAAGCGAGGCCGGGTATTGGAGCCAGGGCTGCCGCGGATTCAGATGGATTTCGTGAAAGAAGGGGAGAAAGTATCCGAGTATGGAGGTGCGGGTGTAGTACCACTCCATGAACACTTTTTTGGGGCGACGCTTGCCGTTGGGGTAGGCAATGCCCAGTCGGGTGCCGATGGTTTGGTAGGCTTGCTCTATGAGTGCATCTGCGGCCACGGCCTGTTCGCTGCCCCACCAATCGGCCGCTATGGGGTCCGACAGAGGTTGCATTGCACTATCCGGAAGGGTGGCCCGAGAGGGGAGAGGGTATGTTTGGCGGGTTTCAGCTGGGGGAGGCTGATTTGTAAGGATTTTAGATGTGTGGGCCTGAGATGTGTGGGATTGTGTGGCAGAGATTGGGATGAGGAGGGGGGAGGTGCGGCTTTGGGTGTAGGAGCGGTTGAGGTTTTCGATGTAGTGGTCTAGGAATTGGAGGTAGGCCACGGAGTCGGGGGCGGCTTTTTCGATGCCGGTTCGCTGGTACCAGCTGTCGCGAAAGTAGAGGACACCCCAAGTGGCATACATCCAGCTCACGGCCAGAATCAGCGGTAGTGTGAGGCGAAGCAGGAGGCAACGAATCCCCCTTTTCTGTCGGATGGCTTGGGCCAGCTTAAAAAGGTAGAGGAGAACCACGAGAATAAGGAGGAGGGCCGAAAAGGAAAAGGGAACGAGACCTGAGATACGCGAGAGTACCGAGGCGATGGCCGGGTAGATGTGATGTGCGTAATACTCGATCATGTTTGATATTCGTAATGCTCTATCATTTAAGAATATAGGCTTCTTTCTTTTGGGCGCCTGTGCCTGTGAGTATCAGCGCTCCCTCTTTGCGTTCCCACTCAAACAGGTGGGGCTCATCGCGCAGGTAGAAGATAATTTGGTTTCGGGCCGATGGCTGCCCCGATTGCGCGTCGGAAAAGGCGAGCGAATAGCGCAGATACTCACCCAGACCGGTAGTAGAACCATCGGGTCCCATCACCACACTCTGGCCGTTGGGAAGCGCGTATTCGCCCACCAGGAGTTTGTGGTTCAGCAGCCAAGACAATCCGGAATGGAGCGTGTCGCCCACCGATGTCTGTAGATAGGCATCGTCGATACGGGTAAGAAGAGACTCTTCGAGGACCCCCTTTCGGGTCAGTATGAGCAACTTCGAATTGTCTTTACTCAACGCAACAGAACCGTACACATTTCCGGCAGTGTCGGTGAGTTCGGCATGTTGCGCGCTGAGCGGACGCATCGAATAGCTGTGCAGCTTCCCGTCCGGGCGGAGAATAAAGAGCGTATGAATGGAGGGGCGAACCAGAAACTCTTCGGCGGCGATACCCGCCTCGGCAGGAGAGACCTTCTTCTCGAGCAAATCGGCCAGCGACTGAGCCACATAGTTGCCATTCCTCCACTCAGATTCGGAGAGCTGATGCACCTTCTCGGCGCTGTTAGCACACCCCAAAAGGAGGAGCAGCGCAACCAACCCGACTCCACGTCTAAACCCTCTCCACAAATTCATCCTCACCCCCATCTCCTATGTTAATTGCGATTGCGCATTGTGCATTAGTTGTGCGAAAATAGGAAGAAGTTTATCTTTGCCCAAATTCCCTTGCCCTATGTTCAATCAAGTAGAAAATACCCTTCAGAACGACCTTCTGCTCCGAATGATGAAACTGCAGAATCGGATGGCTCACAGTAACGTGGGGGGCCTCCTTCTCTCATCTAATGTGAATCTCTTTTATTTGAGCGGAAAGATTTTTATGGGGTATATCTACCTGCCTGTTGAGGGTGATCCTTGGTTTTTTGTGCGCAGGCCGGTGAATCTGGAGGGCTCAAATGTGCTCTATATCCGTAAGCCTGAGGATATTATTCCCCTTCTGGCCGAACACGGTGTGCGGGTGGAAGGCCCCATTCTGCTTGAGGGCGACCTGCTTACCTTCAATGAATGGACCCGATTGGCCGCACTTTTCGGTTCGGCCGAAGTGCAAAACGGTTCGCCCCTGTTACGTGAAGCCCGAAGCATCAAAACCCCCTACGAAATCTCCATGCTGATGGAGTCGGCTCGCCGGCAGTCGGAAGTGTACCGCACCATTCCCTCTTATTTTCGGCCCGAAATGACCGATAATCAACTCTCCATCGAACTAGAGAGAGCCATGCGTCTGGCCGGAAATCTGGGCCTCTTCCGGGTATCGGGCCCCTCGATGGAGGTCTTTATGGGCTCGCTGCTTACCGGAAACAACGCCTCGGCCCCCTCGGCTTACGATTTTGCCCTGGGCGGCGAAGGGATCCACCCCTCCATCCCCATCGGGCAAAACGGTTCGCCCCTGAAAGAGGGTCAAACCGTGATGATAGATCTTAACGGCAACTTTACCGGCTACATTGCCGACCTCACCCGCACCTTCGCCGTGGGCACCCTTCCCAAAGAGGTACTCGATGCCCATAAAGTGGCCATCGAAATTGAGGATGAGATAGCCCGGCTGGGAAAACCCGGTGTTACCGGCGAAGCGCTTTACGAAGTGGCCCTCCGTCTGGCCGCGGCCCACAACCTTTCCGACAAATTCATGGGCTTAGAGCAACAGGCCAAATTTGTAGGCCACGGCGTGGGGCTCGAAATCAACGAACTACCCGTTCTGGGCGTACGATCGCGCATGCAACTCCAACCCGGCATGGCCATAGCCGTAGAGCCCAAATTCGTCTTCCGCGGCATTGGCGCCGTCGGCCTCGAAGACACCTACATCGTGGGCGGAAAAGGGATGGAGTGCATCCACAACTGCGATAGGGAAATCATAGACCTAATGCGCTAACGCGCAGTGCTCTGGTGCTCTGGTGCATCGAAGCGCTATGCGCTTCGAGAGCTTTAATGAAGAGATAGTGCTCTAGTGCATTGAAGTGATATGCGCTAACGCGCAGTGCTCTAATGTTCTAATGCTCTAGTGCTCTGGTGAGCTCCTGTTTTTTTGCGCGAAGCGCAGCACTCGATGCGCATTCGCGCATCGAAGCACCAGATCACTCAAAGTGCTATGCACTTTGAAGAATCGAAGCTCCAGAGCCTTTCTTTACTGCACTATATCACTATCTATTTTTTATCTATCTTTGTTACGACGGTAACTGTTACGACGGTAACATAAAGCGTGGTAAGATGAAGTTTTACGACAGAACAAGTGAGTTGGCCGAACTGCAAAGGATTCAGAGCCTTTCGTTTGGCGATCATTCTCGTTTGACGGTGGTTACCGGACGACGGAGAATCGGGAAGACCAGTCTGATTATGAGGGCGGTAGAGGGTACTCCTACGGTCTATCTCTTTGTGGGCAGGAAAAGTGAAGCGTCTCTTTGTGCAGAGTTTAGCGGGGAGATATCGCAATCGCTCAATGTCTGGGTCCCGGAGGGGATTCGTACGTTTGGGTCGTTGTTTCGGTTTTTGATGGAGTTGGCTTCGAACCGCCCCTTTAATCTGGTTATCGACGAATTTCAAGAGTTTTATAACATCAATGCATCGGTCTACAGCGATATGCAGAATATTTGGGATAGCCGGCGTACCCAATCGAAGATGAATCTGATTTTGTCGGGTTCCATCTATTCGCTGATGCAACAAATCTTTCAACATGCTAAAGAACCGCTCTTTGGCCGAGCCGACAACATCATCAAATTATCGGCATTCTCTATCTCCACGCTCAAAGAGATTATGCGCGACTTTTATCCCGACCACTTGCACGACGATCTGTTAGCCCTCTACACCTTTACGGGAGGCATTCCCAAGTATGTTGAACTCTTCTGCGATAACGGCGTATTGGGTGTAGAAGAGATGATCCGGTTTATGGTTCGCGACAACTCGCCCTTTACCGACGAGGGGAAGAACCTGTTGATTGAGGAGTTTGGAAAGAGTTATGCCACCTACTTCTCCATCCTGAGCGCTATTTCGGGCGGCATCAATACACAACCCGAAATGGAGGCGCTTATGGGCGACAAAAATCTCGGAGGTCAGATTAAGCGGCTTATCGAAGATTACAACCTGATTGTCCGTCAGCGTCCGCTATTGGCAAAAGAGGGGAGCCAGACGGTTCGATACGAGATTCAGGACCATTTTATTCGCTTTTGGTTCAACTATTTCGATCGGTATCGATCGCTGATAGAGATCAAGAACTTCGGTGCATTGCAAGCCATCATTCTTGCCGACTATCCCACCTACTCCGGCAAGATGTTGGAGCGTTATTTCAAGCAACAATTTGCCGAAAGCGGCCAATATCGGGCCATCGGATCATGGTGGGAATCCAAAGGGCATGCCAACGAACTGGACATCGTAGCACTCTGCCTCGAGAAAAACAGCGCCGTGGTGGCAGAGGTAAAGCGCCAAAAGAAGAACATCAAACCCGAACAACTGGCCCGGAAGGTTGAACATCTTAAGCAGAAACTACTTGCGGGATACGAGATTGAGACACGGTGCCTGACGTTGGAAGAGATGTAGTAGTGCTCTAGTGCATTGAAGTGATATGCGCTAACGCGCACTGCTCTAATGCTCTGGTGCGCTAATGCTCTAATGCGCTAGTGCTCTGGTGAACTCCTATTTTTTTGCGCGACGCGCAGCACTCGATGCGCATTCGCGCATCGAAGCACCAGATCACTCAAAGTGCTATGCACTTTGAAGCACTAACTTGCAATTTTGTTCTTGCCAAAGTGTGGGCCGGTGACAAATCGGAAGAGGAGCCAGGCGGCCAGGCAGAGGAATACGCTCACCAGGTAGTTTACGTGGTAGCCCATGGATTGGGCGATGAATCCGCCTGCCAGGAGACCCATGCTGGTGCCGAGATCCCATCCTGTGAGGTAGGTCGACATGGCGGTTCCCCGTTGGTGGTTGTGTGCCAGTTGTACAAACAGGGTAGTAAAGGCCGGAAACATGGTGCCGTAGCCCATCCCGAAGATGAAGGCAGATCCGAAGAAGAGGGGTTTCATGAGGCTAAAATCCGCTGCGTGTTGCCAGTGCAGGGAGGAGAATAGCAGGTAGCCCACTGCTACAATCGAGATGCCCAGCAAAATCATGGGGGTAAGCTGCCCCTTATCAACCCGGGCACCGCTAAAGAGGCGCGAGCCGATGAGTCCTGCCGACAGAAGGGTAAAGAAGAGGCTGGGCGAACCGATTTCGAGTTGTTGTGCGTAGAGGGCCACATAGGTAGTCATCATCGCGTAGGGCATGCCCAGCAGGAAGATGTTGATGCAAGCGGGAATACCCTTCAGCAGAAAGAAGCGGTCGAGCGAAAGAGGCGGGTGCTTTACTTTGGGTCGGGGCTCAATCCGAAGGAAATAGACAGATATAATGCCGAGCGAACCCGATACAATGGAGAGGAGAAAAATGGCCGAAAAGGATCCGGTGGCATCGTTCAGCAGCAATCCGGCCATTGGCCCGAAGGCCATTGCCAGATTATTGGTGATGCCAAAATAGCCCAGCCCTTCGCCCCTTCGCGAAGAGGGCAGAATATCGATAACCACGGTTGAACCGGCCACCGAGACAGTGCCGAAAGTGAACCCGTGCAGAATCCGAAACAGGGTAAAAGCCAAGAGCGTGCCCGCAGCCAGATAGCCGGCAAAGATGGCCACAAAAAAGAGGTAGGAGAGGAAATAGAGCGGCTTACGCGAAAAGGTGTCGAGCAGATAACCCGAAAAAGGCCGAATAATCAGCGCAGCGGCTATATAACTCGACAACACCGTCCCCACCAGGCCCGGCTGCGCCTGAAACGTCTCTATCAGGTAGAGCGGCAGCGTGGGCAACAACATGTAGAAGGCAAAATAGAGAAGGAAATTTGCCAGACAAGCGAGGATGAAGTTTTTGGTCCAGAGAGAAGACACGGGTATAATGGTTAATGGTGAATGGTGAATGCGCTTCGCGCGGGTGCTCTAGTGCTGCGCTTCGCGCGGTGCTCTAGTGCTTTAGTGTTGCGCTTCGCGCGGGTGCTGCGCTTCGAAGCTCCAGAGCACTGTTCGTTAGCGCATTTGTGTTGTGTGTTGATGGTTGATGGTGTAGGTGAATTTGTCGATGTCGATGTGGCCGTTGTCGGTGAGGTTGTTGTAGGTGTAGAGGCCGATGCGGCTGCCGCGGTAGTAGCCCCATGCCAGTTGATAGGGCTCTCCCACTGGGGTGTAGGTTCGGCCGTTGGTGCTGTAGGAGAATCGGGCAATGCCGTCGAGCCCCCAGGTGGCTTTTATCCAGAACCATTTGCCGGTGAGTCGAAGCCCTGAGGGAGGCGTATCGGACGAATGGAGGTCGGAGGGTTGGGCAGCGTTGGATTCGCTCTTTTTGCGGGGGCCGGTTTCGAAGGTTATGTGTCGGGTTTTTCCGGTTTGGGTCACGCCTAACAGGGCATAGGTGGTGGAGTAGAGGCATAGGCCCGCCTTTTGGCCATCGGCCATGGCCCGGGTGTCTATTTTGACCACAACTTCGTTGTGGCTTGTGCGGAAGCAGCGTTGGGTGAGGGTGTTGCCGGCTTTAAAGAGGTTGTCGGGCTCCAAGGGGCGGAACGCCTTTAATCGCAGCGCTCCCGGCTTTTCGGTGAGCGACCACATCTCGTTGCGCGGCTGGTAGTTCCATTCCCATTGGGGAGCCAGCGAGGATACATCGAAACTGTCGGATAATTGAGGGGTTTGCACCGAAGCGCGTGTTGACGGTTTTGCTGAGGTTGGCGCCGGGGAATGCGTTGAAGTCGGTGCCGAAGGTATGGCTCCTTGCCAAACCATAGTGCCGATTCCGTCGGGGC
>JBFWIG010000112.1:0-7624 GCA_050256115.1 Bacteroidales bacterium
CTGTACGGCCTGGAGTGGACGGAACATAAGATTGCCTTCTACTTCGACAACAAACTCATTCGGGAGTGCAATATCAGCGCACCCCTCTTTTTCTCACTGCGCGAAGAGATGAAACTCTATATCACCCACCATAAACTGGGGAACCCGGCTCCGTTTGCCGACCGATACAAAAACAGCTGGAATATTGATTACATTCGGGTGTGGGAAAGCCGTGATACTCGTACAAAGGCCCGCGATTAGAACCGGAGTGTTGGTAAACGCAGTTTTGCACCGAGAATGCTCTCGGAATACTGGCTTTACATCGTTTAACAATGAGATATGATACAGCTGCTAAGAGATAACGGAGATCTTATTTATGAGGTAGAAAAATCCGAACTTTTTCCGGACTATCCTTCCGTTCTCAAAGAGGCGATTGCCTTAAGCATTGATTTGACCGGGCTTTTGGTTGTTTCTGAAAACCTCGATAATGTGATTTGGAGAAATCAAAACCTACAATCTCTGCATTTCAAAAAGTGCTCCTTGAAAAAGGGTGTGTTCGACGCGTGTTATGCGGGCCATCTCTATTTCGAGGATTGTGACGTAACCGGACTAAAAGTCAAAAAATCTACGTGTAATCATCTCTCGTTTAGTGCTTGCACGGCAGAGAGCGCCTCCTTCAGAAATTCCGACATTTCCGCGCTTGATGTTTGGGAGAGCAATTGTTGTCATGCTACTTTTTACAACTGCAAAATAGATCACATCTCTTTTCACACAAGCAATCTCTCGGACGCACTCTTTCAAAATTGTGATATTGCCGGCTCAAACTATTTGCACACGCTCCCAAATAAGGATTGGCTGTGCAACACCTTCTTTATCAACTGTTCTCTGAGAAAGTGTGATATGAAATGCGTTGATGACATCTCCACATTATACTTTTGGGAAACCAACGTTAGCGACATCCAGTTTCCTGTTGAGCACCGATTCACCAAAGTGATTACCATGCATAATCAGGTAATATATGCCATAGATGCGGATGTGGTTTGGTGGCAACCCTACTCTTGGATCGACTGCGAAAAGAGACTTTTCAGAGGAACACTCGCCCGGTTTAGAGAAGAGGTTAAGGAGGATTTTCCTACAACCGACCTATACCCTGACATGATGGAGTTTGAAACCGCAGAGGAACTCTCTAAGGTGGTTCTCTATCTTGAACAATGGGCAAACAAACGCACACAGTAATACGCCGAAACAACCTTCCATTGCTTGGTGAAACTGATCATTAGGTATACCGGATCTTTCCGATAATCGCCATTCGGCACCCATCCCCGACTACCAAGAAATGCCGATTCGGGCATCTCTTCCCGCCCAAAATACCACTTGCCGGAGGAAGCATCCTTTAGCTTTGTGGTCATCTATCGGCAGCTATTGCTCGTAGCCGATGCGTAGTTCTCTACAGAATGTCAATCGTAACAAACCCTACTATAAAAGCATGAAGCTACAATATCTTCTCCTTTCGCTTGTAATCTGCAGCGCCTGTACCCAAAGATCACCCATCTCCGAGTATTCAAAGCCTTTTCCGGTCGAAACTATCGTGGTTGATCTGGACAAATTACCGGATAGCGAGGGATTAGAGCTCAGAGGTGTCCGACAGGAGCAAATTACGCACGACTTTTGGGTGCAATTAGAAACCTTGCCCGAATGCCTGATTGGATATATCGACCAAATGCAGGTTTTTCGCGACAAGATTTATGTATTAGACAGATCGGTGGCAAACGG
This sequence comes from Bacteroidales bacterium, assembly GCA_050256115.1. GTDB lineage: Bacteria > Bacteroidota > Bacteroidia > Bacteroidales > UBA4181 > JAQVSH01. The sequence goes on from JBFWIG010000112.1 coordinate 1,753, forward strand.
GGTGTTTGTCTTCGACATGAAGGGTAAATTCCTCTATCAGGCGGGGCGAAAAGGGAAAGGTCCCGGTGAGTATTACCAGATCAGTCAGTTTTACATCGACTCTGTGGAAAATGCCGTGACCCTCCTTGATGCTGAGATGAAGAAGATTCATCGGTATAATCTGGAGAATGGCCGATTTCTGGAGGCCGTTCAACTCGACAAAAGCTATTATGTGAACTCGGGCGTTGTTTTCGACTCTTCGGCATACGCCTTCGATCAGATTTACGTAAATCCCCGAAAAGGGAAGGTGCAATACCACCTGAACTTCTTTGTCGGCGATAGCATCTTCGGGTTCAAACCCTTGAAAGATGGCCATTTCTTACCCAATAAAACCCCTTTTACGGTCTCGTCCGGAAAAGTATTCTACACCCCCATCCGATGCGACACAATATTCGAAATCGACAAAAGCGGCATTAAGCGAGGAATCTATATCGACTTTGGCGTCAAAGCATTGCCCCAAAAATATCTGGAAATGGGCTTCAGCGAAGAGGATGCAAAAACCTTGCAGCGTTCCAAATACGCCATCAACCTTCGCAATGTAGTAGAGACCCCTCGCTATTTCTGTTTTTCCGTCTCACTATCAAGCAGTGGCCGATTTGTTCTGATTGATAAATTAACCAAAAACGTCTATACCTATTTCAATTTTGCCGCTTCGCAACCCTCTTTCTTTCTCTGCGCGTATGGAAACTATTTGGTAGCGAAAAGGGAAAATGTGGAAAAATTTTACCATTCCATACCCGAAAACTATAAGGCGAAAGAGGATAGTTTACGCACCGACGAATTCAAGAAGATTATTCGGGAAGCAAAAGAGGGAGATAATCCCGCTCTCTATTTTGTGGATCTAAATCTGTAAGCAATCGGACTAACTACTATTCCACTTCGAGCGAGATAAAGTCGTACATCATACCATTGTTCACGGGGCCTGCGGGCACGGTGAGGATCAGGCGATTTTCGCCCGTCTTCATCAGGGTGGCATCGAAGGTTACTGTGCGTTCGTACCAGATGCCCTGCCTTCCGTGGCGGGTAATGGTGCCGTCGCCCATCAGGCCGGTGAGACGCTCAACTGGTTGGTTGTTAACCGAAATCTCTACGTAGGGGGCTCCGGTTCCGCAGATGGCAAAGCGTAGGGTGGCTTTTCCTTTGGGAGCAGAGGGCAACGTGAAGAGTACAGTGTAGGGGGTGGCCTTTCCGTTGGTGCGTGCGCCGAAGAAGGGCGACGATTTGGCGGTCAGGTCTTCGCTGTGGGGCACATGCTGGAAGAACCAATCTTTGCGAAAATCGCTCTTACCAACGGTGTAGGTGATGTCGTCGGGAAAGAGGTGGGCGTACTGCAGTGAGATTTCGGGATTGGCAAAATCTTCGCCTTTGAAAAATTCGGAGGCGTTGCGGTTCGGAATGCCAATCTCCCAGAGCACTTTACCGTATCGAACAGGGGTCCACTCCAGGTTGCCCAAATTGAGCGGTTTTCCGGCTTCCACCACTATATCGGCTTTGGCCAGTTCGCCCGGCAGGCCGTCGGCAAAGGCGTGAAGGGTGTATCTCCCGGGGCGAACCAGGGCAATCTCGAATGAGCCGTCGGCCTTGCCTTCGGTCCAGAACTGATAGTATTTGGCGTCGCGCTGCCAGTCGGTCATCACCGGTGGCTTAGGAGTGATACGGAGCGTGGCAGAAGCATTGACACTACCCGACGAGGAGGTGACCGATACGCGGGGACGATTCCCGGCAGGAGCAGCGGCTGTTGCAGCAGGAGCGACGGCTGTTGCAGCTGGACCAGTGGTAGATACAGCGGAGCCAGTGCCAGTTGCTGCAGAGGGCGCGACGGCCGGGCGGGGTGAGAAGTAGGCGGGCGCTGTAAGGCCTACCCGCAGACCCGTAAAGGTGCTTTTGGCATCGGGTCCGGTTACAACCAGCTTCCCTTTCACTGCCGAGCGCTGATCGGCCTGCGGATAATCTACACCCGAAACCCATTCGTAGGGCCACTTTTCAGCCTCAATGGGTGCGCGTGCCCGTGCATCGGCATACATATCGGCCGTTGTAGCTCCGGAGTTAACGTAGATAAAGAAGGGGCCTACCACCTTGGTCCAGGCCTCCCCTTCGGCCACATTCACCTCGGCTCCGCCATAGTGACTGCTTCGCCAGTAGTTGAGCACACAGGCGGCGGCCACGGGATTGGTATCGCGATGGCCCATAAACTCTACTTTGGTGGGGCCGCCGCTCATATACTCCATCGAGGGGTTAATGATATAGAAACCTACATTCTTTGTAGTGCTCGACCATCCAAAGGCCGGGTTGTCGTGAATGGGGGCGGTATAAATATATTTGTCGCCGGCTACCAAATCTTTGGGGTAGTGAAAATCACGGTTGGCGTCCACACTCATCCAGTCGAAAAATTCGTTCAGTTTGGCACAGAAACGGGCTTCACCCAACTGGGTGTAGGGATAGCCGGGTTTGTGTTCGAAAATGCAGTAGGTGTAGATCCCCTGATCGCCACGGCCCAGCGTGAAGCGGATCTCCACGTCGGCAGCAAACTGCCCTTCGGGCGAGGCACCGGGACCTGTGCCCATTTTCCTGCCCTCGGCCACCCCTTTCACCGAGACTTCGGCTCGATCGCCTCCGTTCTTTGCAGGGTCGATGGTCACTTTAATGATGGCAGGCGCAGTGCCCCTGGGGCCCATAGCGTCGTGCGACCAGAAGCCATACTGATGGTCGGTCATGCCCCGGTTGAGGCCGTTGGGGTTGGCACCCGGAGGATCTTTCTGCAAATCGGGCAGCCCGTCGGGCGTAAGAAAGGTTGCCAACATCTCAAGCTCCTTGTAACGAAGCGAAACCAAGTCGCCCGAAGCCTTGGCAATACGGGCGGTTACAATCCCGTTCGAAAGCACATAGGTGACGCTGTCCTCGGTAAGGCGAACATCCTGATTGGCGCCGGAAAAGGAAGAAGAGCAGGCCGTGGCAAAGAGAAGTAGGGAAAGGAGGAGTGGGTAGAGTCGATACATGGCAGAAAATTAATGGTGAATGGTTAGTGGTGAATGGTTAATGGTTAATGCGCTGCGCGCAAGTGCTCTGGTGCTTCGAATCGCTTGCGCGCTTCAAGAGCTGCGCTTCGCGCGGGTGTCGCAGTGAAACAGCGTGGCAGTAATTGGGTACCGCAGGGATTCGCTGTTTGGATGAACTGCCTCAGCGACATTGGAGAAGTTAGGCGGGGACCCATCGCTCTCAATGAACGCTGAAAAGAGGAGCTGTTTGAGCGAAGCGAGTTCTCCTCTTTTAGTGAATGAGAGCGTATATGGGTCGCAAAACTTATCATGTCGAGGAGGTAGTTGCATCCAATTAGGCGGAAATATTAATGGTGAATGGTTAATGGTTAATGCGCTGCGCGCAAGTGCTCTGGTGCTCTAATGCTTTAGTGCTGCGCTTCGCGCGGGTGCGCTGGTGCTGCGCTTCGCGCTCATCTTCAAATTATCAAATTGTCACATCATCACATTGTCACATTGAGTTTGTGCTATTTTAGGTGGGTTTTGAGCCAGGTGATGACCTCTTTTTGGGTTTCGTTGGTGTAGCGGCCGTAGTCGTCAGGTTGGAGGAGTCCGGGTTGTTGGGTGGCTCCTTTGAGGGTGTAGATGGCAGAGGCTTTTTTCACGGCTGCGCGCACGGCTTCAGGGTCGGCGTCGCGGTCGCGGGTGGGTTGTACCACCAGTACGGGTCGGGGTGCCGCCAGTGAGAGGAGGTCGTCGTAGTCGTAAGGCAGCGAAGCCTCTTTTCCGGCATAGAGACCCAGACGGGGCACTAAGCCATGCTGATGGCTGTAACGGGTCATGCCGCTCATCCCCTTGTCGGGGGTGTCGGTGCGCATGGGAGTAAAGCCGCAAATAGAAACAGCACAGGCAATCCGCTCGTCAAGAGCAGCCGCGTAGAGCCCAACGGTACCCCCCAGGGTGAAGCCCATAACGGCAATCTTGTTGTCGTTCACCAGGGTATCCTTCTGCAGGGCATCGACAGCAGAGCGCACATCCTCAACCATTTTGCCAAGGCGAGACCAGTGAGGGTAGCGATGGTAGAAGGGGGCCGCTTCGTTCCAGCGGGTGCCATAGCCGTTCTGGTCGAAGGCCAACACGGCATAACCGGCGGCGGTGAGGGCCAGAATGGGATGGAGGTCGCGGCGGTACACCCACATATAGCCCAGCGGATGGTGAAAGCCGTGCAGCCAGATTACTGTGGGAAGTTGGGTGCCGGCTGGAGTGTTGGCGGGGTAGTAGAGGTCGGCGGTCACCTCCGAACCTAACCGGAGCCGACGCGAATCGACCTGGTTCTTCTCGGGAGCAATCCAACCATACTCCTGCCCACCCGAGAAGATCACCTTCGAGGGCACATCGGGAGCCAGCTGTCCGGGGTTGCCCGTCTGCCCTTTGGCAATGGTTGTAGGTCCGGGCATGGGGCGCGAAAACATGGAAAAACCTCCGGGTGCAGCCTGAACCACAGGAGGGGCATCGCCCAGCATCCACTCAACCGCCTTACGCAGAAGAGGGGCTTTTGCACTCCATTCGGCAGCGGAGGGAGTGGCATTCGACGCTGCAGAAACGCCGGCGGAGGAGGTTGCGGAGAGAGCGGTTGTAAGGGCAGGATTCAGTTTCTCGCCGGTTTCGGCCAGCCATTTGTCGAAATCCCAGGCAAATACAAAGTCGTTGACCCACGCTTTGGAGGTGCGTCCAAACTGATGGTCGAGCCAGTCGAGACAGGCCTCCTGGTCGTTGCTCCCGTGGAATCCGGGCACGTGCAACAGGCCGAGCCCATTGGGGGCACCGAGACGTTGGTACACCTTTTGGGCCGATTGCCAGGCCTGTTCTATGCCCCAGCCGTTGGCCACCTCATCGTTGAGGCCCCACTCAATGAGCACGGCACGCGGTGCAATCAGAGCCAGAAAGAGGTTGGCATCGACCGGCAAGTAATCTTCGCGGCCCGAAAAGAAGCGAAGCCGGGGAATAAACCAGTCGGGAAACATGCGGGTGGTCGATTCTATGCTCTCACCTCCTCCCCGCTCGCCCGAAAGACGCCAGGGCAGAAGTCCGCCCACACCGGTACTTCCGGCAATCACGGCAGCAATCCTTTTATCGAGGCAGGCAGCAATCGTGGCCATCTTACCGTCGCGCGAATAGCCGTAGATGGCCACCCGCTTCATATCGGCCTGTGGAACCGTCTCCAGATAGTCGAGCACCACCTGTGCCAGCCAGGCACGACGAGGCAGGGCGGCAAAATCGTAGTCGGGGTAGAGCGCCTTAAGGGGCGCCGCATCGTCCATAAAGTCGTTGCCTGCATATCCCGCCGAGATATAGCCTCTCCGGATAGGTGAAGTGCCCCAGCCGCCGAGTGTCGGGCTGATGAGAACCGGCAACTTTGCACCGGGAGCCCCTTCGGGAATCACCAGCTGAATGCGGACACTCCCCTTCCCTTCGGGGCCAAACCACACCTTCACATTGCGGGTGAGATACCCCTTTGCGGCAGTTTCGCTCAATAGTTCTACCTTACCCATGGCAGGCTTGGGAGGAAAGGTTCCGGTCATATACTTTTGGAACAGACCCAATATTTCTGCTCTGCGGGCCTCCCAATCGGCAGCCGTATTCTTCACGGGTCGGCCATCGAAAAAGCGGAGCGGATCGGGTAAGAGGTTAGAACGGGGCAACAGATCGAAATCGGGCGGCAGCTCGCCGCTCTGCTCAAGCCAACCGGTAAAAGCAGGAACCTCGGGCAGCGATTTTTGCATCCATTGGAGCCGGGCGCGCCTCTCCTCAAGCGTTTCGGCCTGCAAAGAGCCTACAGCACCCAAAAGCAGGAGGCA
>JBFWIG010000113.1:0-7567 GCA_050256115.1 Bacteroidales bacterium
CGCACATTCCAGCCACTCCCGACGCTTTTCTACCTGATTGCAGAGCATGGAAAAGAGCCACACCTCTCTGGCCTGCAACCTGATAAATTTATCGGTGTCGAATACGTTACCCTGCCGGTCCAGGCAGGTGAAATAGCCTCCGAACTCCCGATCCTGAGAGCGATTAAGCCAGAACGGAACTACATTGTCGAGAAGCTCTGCCCGATATTGGGAGGCAAGGGTAGTAAAGTTTTGCATAGCCCTATCAAATTAGCAGCTGAGTATCTTTTGCCAAAGGCCGATGCACACCTGTTCAGGCGTACAACCGCCGAATATAGCTACTAAATGTAGGGAAAAAGTGGAGGATTACCAAGCGCCCCCCTCCGGGATTACTGCGGGACAAGCCCGCAGTGATCCCGGAGGGGGGCACTACAAAGTGAACGAAGGGGGGCCGTTAAGGGCCCCCCTTCCTGTTTGTTATTGGGGGATGGCGATTGCAAATGAATTTGCATCGACCATTCCCCAAGAACAAACGATGCTCCTTTCGGAGCATCGTTCACTTTGTGATCCGGTTGGGATTCGAACCCAAGACCCACAGCTTAGAAGGCTGTTGCTCTATCCAACTGAGCTACCAGACCGTTTTGGTGGCGCAAATTTATAACTTTTTTTGGGAAGTTGGTTATGTTTAACAAAGCGGTTTCCCTATGCAGGCTGTAAAGGGGTGGCGGAAGGGCCGGCCAAGGGGTTTGAAAAGGGGGTCAGAGGGTAAGCCCTTCTACCGAGAGGGTGCGCCGTACAAAGCGCGATTTTACTACGGCCTGGCCCTGTAAGGTGAAGCGGGAGGTGCCTCCGGCAAACATGCGCAATACCGATAAGATACCGCTCATCGGATCGACAAGTTCTACGTCAACAGGCATCACGTAGAGACTGTCGGAACGGGCTCGCAGGGTGAGCATCTCGGGTTGCGAGAGTTTGGCAACCAGTTTATCGCCATTGTGAAGCCGGAAGTCGCCCTTGGAGAGTTTCATGGAGAAGTAATTGGGATTCTTTACCTGCACCGAAAGATCAAGACGAAGGAGATTCCCTTCCATCTTTTTAACTTCGAAAGAGCGGATATCCGACACCTCTACCTCATTGAGCATGGAGCGACAAGAGGAGAAAAGGAGGGCAAGAAGGAGAGTAAGGGTAACGAAAAGAGGAAAACGTGCTATCACCATTCGAAACAGATTCGTAAATTTGTGCAAATTTGATGAAAAATAACCAATAAGCCTTCACCATGAGTTCCTTTCAGATAGAAAATGCCGAAAAAATCAATTGCCTGATTATCGGGTCGGGCCCTGCCGGTTTTACCGCCGCTATTTATGCAGCAAGAGCCAATCTGAATCCTGTTGTGTATGAGGGGATGCAGCCGGGCGGGCAGTTAACCACTACCACCGAAATCGATAATTTCCCGGGATACCCCGAGGGAGTTAGCGGGTTCGAAATGATGGAGCAGTTAAAAGCACAGGCCGAACGGTTTGGCACCGAAGTACGATCGGGATATGCTACCAAGGTCGATTTTTCGGAACGTCCCTTTAAGGTGGAGATCGATGAGGAGAAGTGGGTGGTGGCCAATGTGGTGATCATTGCCACAGGAGCCACGGCTCGTTATCTGGGTCTCCCCTCCGAAACGCGTCTGCAGGGTGCGGGGGTATCGGCCTGTGCCACTTGCGACGGTTTCTTTTACCGTGGCAAGCGGGTTGCTGTGGTGGGCGGAGGCGATACGGCCTGTGAGGAGGCCTCATACCTGGCCGGGCTCTGCAGTAAAGTCTACATGATTGTTCGACGCAATGTGCTGCGTGCCTCTGTGGCTATGCAGGAGCGGGTTAAGCAAAATCCGAAAATTGAGATTTTGTGGGAACATCAAACCAAAGAGGTGCTGGGCGATAAGGCAGTTACAGGTGTCCGGCTTGTCGATTCGAAGGGCAATCTGAAGGATGTAGAATTAGAGGGCTTCTTTCTGGCCATTGGCCACACACCAAATACGGAGGTCTTTAAGCCCTGGCTGGAAACCGATTCGCAAGGGTACCTAAAATCCACCCCCGGCACATCGAAAACCAATGTACCAGGGGTGTTTGCCTGCGGCGACGTGCAGGATCCACACTATCGTCAGGCAGTTACGGCGGCCGGAACAGGCTGTATGGCCGCTATCGATGCCGAACGGTGGCTTTCGGAACAGGGCGTATCTTAGTTCCCAAAGTGTAACTCTCCGTTAAGCCCGGTCAATTTCAGCGGCTTCTCCGGATCCACATCTCCCGCAAGGATCTTCCGGGAGAGCTGGTTCAGCACATGTCTCTGCAGCATCCGCTTAATGGGGCGTGCCCCAAACTGCGGGTCGTATCCGGCATCGGCGAGTAGCTCTATCGCCGCTTCGTCGGCCGTCAATACCAAGCGGTTTTCCTGCAGCATCCGCCCGATTACCTCCAGCTGTATCCGCACAATAGCCTTGATCTCGTTACGGGTTAGCGGAGTAAACATCACAATCTCATCTACCCGGTTCAGAAACTCCGGCCGGATGGTCTGTTTGAGTAGTTGGAATACCTCATTGCGGCTCTTCTCCAACACCGCCTCACGGTTGGCATCGGTAAGGGCGCTCAAATTCTCCATAATCAGTTGCGATCCCAGATTCGAGGTCATGATTATCAAGGCGTTCTTAAAGTTAACCGTTCGGCCTTTGTTATCGGTTAAACGGCCATCGTCGAGCACCTGCAACAGCACATTGAACACATCGGGATGGGCCTTTTCAATCTCATCCAGCAACACCACCGAATAGGGCTTCCGACGAATGGCCTCCGTAAGCTGGCCACCTTCGTCGTATCCCACATAGCCCGGAGGGGCTCCGATAAGGCGCGAAACGGTGTGGCGCTCCTGATACTCCGACATATCGATACGGGTCATCAGGTTTTCATCGTCAAACAGATACTCGGCCAACGCTTTGGCTAATTCGGTTTTCCCCACACCGGTAGTACCCAGAAATATAAAAGACCCCACCGGACGGCGCGCGTCCGAGAGCCCGGCCCGATTGCGCCTTACGGCATCGGCTACGGCCGAGATGGCCTCCTCCTGCCCTACCACCCGCTTATGTAACTCCTCTTCGAGATGCAGTAGCTTATCGCGCTCGCTCTGCAACATTTTGGCCACAGGAATTCCGGTCCATCGGGCCACCACCTCGGCAATATCTTCCGAAGTGACCTCCTCCTTAATCATGGCCGAATCTTTCTGGATGGCCAAAAACTCCGAATGCAGTTTCTCTATCTCCCCTTCGGCCTCTTTCACCTTGCCATAACGCAGTTCGGCCACACGTCCGTAGTCGCCGTTTCGCTCGGCCTGTTGCGCCTCTGTTTTGTAATCTTCAACGGCTTGTTTGAGTTGCTGAATGGCAGTAACCAAATCCTTCTCTCGTTGCCATTTGGCCCTGAACTCGGTACGCTCCTGATTCAGGTTAGCAATCTCTTCCGAAAGCACCTTGAGTTTTACCTCGTCGCCCTCTCGTTTAATGGCCTCCCTTTCAATCTCGAGCTGCTTAATTCGCCTTTCGAGTTCATCGATGGCTTCGGGCACCGAATCGATCTCGAGCCGCATTCGGGCAGCCGCCTCATCAATCAGGTCGATAGCCTTATCGGGCAAAAACCGATCGGTGATATATCGCTGCGACAACTCGACCGCAGCCACAATGGCCTCATCTTTAATCCGAACCCTGTGGTGCGACTCATAACGCTCCTTCAGCCCCCGAAGTATGGAGATGGCATCGAGGTTATCGGGCTCATTCACCATCACCACCTGAAATCGGCGTTCGAGCGCCTTGTCTTTTTCAAAATATTTTTGGTACTCATCGAGTGTAGTAGCGCCAATGGCTCTTAATTCGCCACGTGCCAGAGCCGGTTTCAGAATATTGGCCGCATCCATGGCACCATCGCTCTTTCCGGCACCCACCAAGGTATGAATTTCGTCAATAAAGAGAATGATATTCCCATCCGATCCGGTTACCTCTTTCACCACCGCTTTAAGCCGTTCCTCAAACTCTCCCTTATATTTAGCCCCTGCGATCAAGGCACCCATATCGAGCGAATAGATCTGCTTTGAGCGCAAGGTTTCAGGCACATCGCCCGAAACAATACGATGAGCCAGCCCCTCGGCGATGGCAGTTTTTCCCACACCGGGTTCGCCAATCAATATGGGATTGTTCTTGGTTCTGCGCGACAGAATCTGCAATACCCGCCGAATCTCATCATCGCGCCCGATTACAGGGTCGAGCTTCCCGTTACGAGCCATCTCGTTGAGATGGATGGCATACCGGCTCAGGGCGTCATAACTCTCTTCGGCCGACGGACTGTTAACGGTTCCCCCCTTTCGGAGCGCTTCGATGGCCGCCCTAAGTTCTTTTTCGCCTACGCCCTTATCTTTGAGCCACTGCGATATCTTATCGCCCTGCAGAAAGAGGGCCAGAAAGATATACTCAACCGGCACAAACTGGTCTTTTGCCTCCTTCGAAAGCGAAAGGGCTCTGTTCAACACATTCGAAGCCGCCGAAGAGAGATAGGCTTCGGCCCCGGAGACTTTAGGAAATCCGGCAATCAGGCTTTCAACTGCCTGTTCCAGACCCGGTTGCGGGATATGCAGTTTATTTAACAGGAAAGAGGCTACTTCGGCCGATTCGGCAAGGAGAGCCTTCATGAGATGAGCAGTTTCGATGGCTTGCTGACCGGCCTGTTGAGCCAACCGGAATGCCCCCTGAATCACCTCCTGCGATTTTAAGGTAAAGTTATTTACGTTCATCTTTTCGGAAAAAGTGGTTTGCTTACAATCAGCCTCAAATGGTTTGCCACACCCCGAAAAGATGCCAATTTGGCCTTGCTTGCGCCATTATGTCATGCTGAAAAACAATAAAATAGAGCTGCAAAGCAGGTAACTTCCGGGAGGTATAGAGCCAAAAAAGACTTTCCTTTGTGGCTACAGTAAGATACGATTCGGCTAACCCTATTCGTCACGATGATTCTTGTTATCAATCCCGGTTCAACATCTACAAAAATAGCTCTTTTTGAGCAAGATAAAGAAGTGTTTATCCAAACTCTCCGCCACAGTCCCCAAGAGTTAGCTCCTTATACGCGTATTGCCGACCAGTTTTCGTTCCGGAAAAAGTTGGTCTTGGATTCGCTCCGGGAGGCCGGATATCCACTTGATCAAATCTCAATGATTATGGCCCGGGGAGGGCTGATTAAACCGATAAAATCGGGAATCTACCGGGTAAACCAACGCATGATCGAGGATCTCACCAACCCGTCGGGGGCCGAACATGCCAGCAACCTGGGGGCCCTGATTGCCAACGATATTGCTACATCACTCAAAGGCTGCATAGCCTGCATTGCCGACCCGATTGTGGTGGATGAATTGCAGGATCTGGCGCGTATCAGCGGGCACCCGCTGATTACACGCCTTTCGGTTTTCCATCCGCTAAACCAAAAGGCGGTGGCAAGAGCCTATGCAGCCGACTGTGGGAAAAGCTATGAGTCGCTCCGTCTTATTGTGGTTCATATGGGGGGTGGTATTTCGGTAGGTGCACACCGCGAGGGATTGGTGGTAGACGTAAACAATGCCCTCTCGGGCGACGGCCCCTTCTCGCCCGAACGGAGCGGAACGCTGCCCGCCCGTCAGCTGGCCGAGCTCTGCTTCAGTGGCAAGTACAGCTTTGATGAAGTAGAGAAGATGATCTGCGGGAAGGGAGGCTATATGGCCTACTTAGGCACCCAGGATGCAGGGGCAATAGAAAAGCGGGCCCTTGCGGGCGACAAACAGGCACTGCTCATCAGAAATGCCATGGGTTATCAGATAGCCAAAGAGATCGGGGCAATGGCAGCCGTGCTCGAAGGCAAGGTCGATGCCATTCTGCTTACCGGCGGCATTGCCTATAACAAGCGTTTTATGGCCTACATCACCGGGTTTATCGGCTTTATTGCACCGGTGCATATCTACCCCGGCGAAGACGAAATGTCGGCACTGGCAGCCAGTGCAGTACGGATATTAAAGGGCATCGAAAAACCCAAAACGTATCTCTAGAGAGGCTCCTCCGGCACAAAACTCCCGGCTCTTACATCAAAACAATACCCTTCTCTTCGCAGGCTTCCATCATCGACTCGGGCCAAACCGAGGCCTGGGTCTCGCCAATGTGTGCCTTCCGCAGGAAAAACATGCAGAGCCTGCTTTGGCCGATTCCCCCGCCAATTGAGAGAGGCAGTTCGTTGTTCAATAGCCGCGTATGAAACATCAAACCTTTACGTTTCTCCTCCCCGCGCAGGGCAAGCTGACGCAAAAGCGCCTCTTTGTCTACCCGGATGCCCATGGATGAGATTTCGAGCGAGATCTCCAAAACAGGATTCCACAGTAAGATATCACAGTTAAGTCCATTGAAACCCTCCTCATTTGGGGTTGTCCAATCGTCGTAATCGGGTGCTCTTCCATCATGAGGCTCGCCATTAGAGAGCGGACCGCCGATACCAATAATGCAGACCGCACCATACTGCTTACAGATAGCGTGCTCGCGCTCTTTAGGCGAAAGGCCGGGATAGGCCGCCAACAGCTCCTCTGCATGTATAAAGCGAATGGTCTCCGGCAAAATGGGTCGAATTACGGGAAAGGCTTCCGAAACGCGGTACTCGGTATTTTTGAGCACATTGTATATGCTCGAAACCATCTCCTTCAGAAATGCGACGGTTCGTTCGGCAGGGGTAATAACCCGCTCCCAATCCCACTGGTCTACATACAACGAGTGAATATTATCGAGCTCCTCGTCCGAACGAATGGCATTCATATCGGTATATATGCCAAAGCCGGGTTGGATGCCATAATCGGCCAGAATCGCCCTTTTCCATTTTGCGAGCGAGTGAACCACTTCGGCCCGGACATTCCCCATGTCGAGAATGGGAAAGGTGACCGCCCGCTCGGTGCCGTTCAGATCGTCGTTAAGTCCGGTTCCCTGCAATACAAAGAGAGGAGCGGTTACCCTGCGGAGTCGTAACTCCGACGACAAACCTCTTTCGAAGTCATCTTTAATACTTTTGATTGCCCTTTCTGTAGTGGGTAAATCGAGTAGAGAGGTATATCCCGGCGGGATGGAGAGCTTGGTCATGCAAAAGATAAGTTTGGATAAAGAAACTGCAAATCTTACAAAAACGTTACATTTAACCAAAAGAAAGCTACAAAAGGAAGGGATTTTTTTTAATTTTGCTTTCAATTCAGAATAGCTTTTCTTGGGCAACTCTGTTCTAACCGGTAAAATCCTATCATGAGTGTTCTCTCGCAATTAGACGATCTTGACAAACGTATCATTTCGATGCTGCAGGCCAACGCCAGAATTCCCTTTCTTGAGGTGGCCCGTGAGTGTGGTGTGTCGGGTGCAGCCATTCACCAGCGTGTACAGAGATTAAACAAGCTGGGGGTTATTAAAGGAGCCGAATATGTAATCGACCCCAAAATGATTGGTTACGACACCTGTGCCTTTATGGGTATCTTTCTGGAGAAGGCCAGTCTCTTTAACGATGTAGTAAACCAGTTA
>JBFWIG010000114.1:0-7537 GCA_050256115.1 Bacteroidales bacterium
CGGGCTGCCTTTTCCTGTGCCACAGCGCGCCACCGTTCCGTACTACGTGGGCACTTATAATCTCTCCAATGGCACCTCCTGCCACGCGACGATAGGTCTCCACACAATCTTTCTGCGACCGGCGGATGGTTCCGCTAACCACGCAAAGGCCACTCTGTTCGGCCTTTTTCGACGCGATCAGGATGGTGCGGGCTCCTACCGGATCTACAGCGCAAGGTTTTTCCATGAACACATGTTTTCCGGCTTTTATGGCGGCTTCGAAATGGGCGGGACGAAATACCGGCGGGGTACAGAGCAGAACCACATCTACGCCTGCGTCAAGAACCTTGTGCCAGGCGTCGAAGCCCAGAAAACATTTGTTGTCGGCAATCTCCTGTCCTTTCTCTTTAAGGGCCTGACGGCAAGCGTTTAACCTGTCGGCAAAGAGGTCGCCCAGTGCTACAATCTGAAGATTGGGGCCGGCGGCCAGAAAGTTTGTTGCAGCACCGGTTCCTCTGCCTCCGCAGCCGATGAGACCGGCCTTAAGGGGCTTTCCGTCGGGGGCTGCGGCCAGTAACTCGGGAATCTCTACCTGATTCAGCGCGTTTTTCGCGTCTCCCTGGCTGCTGCACGAAGTAATAATCCCGGGAAGGGTTGCTGCTCCAATGGCTCCAACGGCCGATCGGCCCAAGAATTGGCGGCGGCTAAGCGGATTTAACTTTTCCATTAGTATTGCGTTAATAAATGATAGAATGAGAAATAGGGGTCATTGTACCAAAGTTACGGCCTATTCGGAAGAAAGCAAAAAAAAACCTCCCCGGGGGGGGAGGTTTTTTATACCGGTTGGTGCATTTATTCCCAACCGAGAATCTTTTTGAAGTCGAATGCTTCGGGATTCGGCACAAATTGCTTGGCGGCTTCGTAATCGGCCGGGGTAATAAAGTGGAGGATATTGTTGATAACCGACTGTACCCGATTGCCATTTACATTGACCAGACGGGGAGGAATCTTTCCGGTAGTGGGATCCTGAAGATCTTTCAGGTAGAGCGGTTGAACCTCGCCGGTTTGATCTACATAAACCATGCATCCGCTTTTTCCTTCGCTGAAGAGCTTGTAAACGCCCATACCCAGTTGTGAGCAGTATACCAGATCGAAGGCAACCGGAGTACCGCAACGAACCTCGTATCCGATCTCTACAGGACGACTCTTTACCTTAATACCCAACTCTTTTACTCTCTTTTCCAGCATTTCGTTAAAGATGGTGGCTTTCGAAACCTTACCCAATTCGGGGTGTCCGTGGTCGTCGTAGCTAAAGAGCACGCCCGACTTCTTAATCTCTTCGTCGCTCAGTTCGTGGAATACCCCTTCCGAGATCATGGCAGCACCATATTCCAGGCCCATGATTTTGCGTTTTAGAATGGCAGAGATTACCAGGCTCACAATCTTATCGACCGTAATCACCGTTTTATTGAACATTTCGGGGATTACAATCATGGGGTAGTGGCAGGCGGCTCCAATGCCGAAAGCAAGATGACCGGCCGAACGACCCATAGCAGCTACCATGAACCAGTTTTCGCTGGTACGGGCATCTTCGTATACCGTGGTGCCGATTACCGTTCCGGCGGCCTTAGCCGATTGGTAGCCAAAGGTGGGCGACCCGGCCGGCAGGGGCAAGTCGTTGTCGATGGTTTTAGGAACGTGGATATTGGCAATGGGGTAACTCTTATCGGAGAGGAATTTGGCAATTCGGTTTGCGGTAGAGGCAGTATCGTCGCCCCCTACGGTTACGAGTAACTTGATATTGTTTTCGCTGAAGAATTTCAGATTGAAATCTTCGGAAAAGTTCTTATCGGAGGGTTTGAACCGACTCATCTTTAGATATGACCCACCCCGGTTAAAGATATCGTCGGCCAACATAAAGTCGATGTCGACGGTGCGGGGGGCGGGGTTGAACAGTCCCGAATATCCGCCATGGAGACCGATTACCCGGAAACCTTGTTGTAAAAACGTTTTGGCAACACTGCCCACTACGGTATTCATTCCGGGGGCAGGACCTCCCCCTGTGAGAATTGCAATTGCTTGTTTCATGATATATAATGGTTATGGTTGATTATGCTGTGGTGCTATATTCCTTCAGGGCACTACTCGAAAGGGTTCATCGGGAGTGGACTTGCAAGAATTGGCGCAAAATTAATGGATTATTTGTGAATCCTTGTTTGTGGAGTTCCGAAATATATATACTTTTGCCCCTCGAAAAGGGGGATTAGCTCAGTTGGCTAGAGCGTTTGACTGGCAGTCAAAAGGTCATCGGTTCGATTCCGATATTCTCCACTGAAATACAAAGGGTTACAAGCCGAAAACTTGTAACCCTTTTTTATTTGCATACAATTTGCATACAAAAGGCTTCAAAAACATTCCATTTGCCCGGATGAACCTTTCTTAATCCGTTTCGCTGGTCGCTTCAATGGCTGGAATATCGCCTTCAATGGGTGGTGTATCATCCGTTTTTGAAAAGTCTTCGAATACAATTTGATGAAGCGTAATCTTTTTTTCATCAGTTCCGATATTCTGAACGGTTTTTAACTTTGGAACCGCAAACTGAAGTAACCTTTCGAACAGCAATACCCTTTTATCAGGCTCCAGCCCGGCGAAGTCGGTTTCTATCTGCTCCCAGTTATCATTTAAGAAATCATTTATTCGTTCCCGTAAATCTTTTGTTACCTTGTTGGGGGTACCGGGTTTGCGTCCCCCTGTTTTTTCTCCTTTAGCCATTATCGTAATTATTAAGTTCTATTTCCTTCTACTTTAGATTGAATTAAGTAATCGGCAATATCCAAACCTTGCGCCCTTTCTGCATCGGTTGCATTGCATTCCAACAAATCGGAAACCGTAAATTTTGCAAGGTGTGAAAACTCTTTTGCCTTGTTGCTCCATTTGTCAAACTGGTTGAGGTCGGGGAATAGGGCAACGGTTCGCCCCAATAACACACTGCAATTTTTTGCATTCAGATTTTCGGCACCCCCAACGGAAACCCAAATAAACTGGGGAAAATAAAAGCTGGCGATAACAGCCGTTTTTTCGCTCTCAACAATGGCAACAGGCTTTGAGGTATCAATTAGTAAGTGCTCCCCAAATAGGCACTGTTTAAGCCCAAATTCAGGCTGTTTAATGGCTTTGTGTACCCAGTGGATATGGTTGAACGGCTCCTTTACCCTTTTGCCTGTATCGGGGTCGTAAAGCATTATTTTGCCCGTTCTCACCTTGCCCAGCGTATCTATTTGCCAAAATATTGTTGCTCCGTTCCAATGTTTTGAAGTGCCAATGAAATACCGGGTAATCAATTCGCTGGTAACATCAACGCCAAACAAATCAACAAGGAATGTTACAAAGTGGTTTGCTTCATACGCTGCAGGGTTCAGGCTGGCTTTAAACAAATCATCGGGAATATACGAAACAGGCTTTTGTTGAGGTATAACGGTCAGTTCGCATTGCTTTGGCTGAAGGGTATCCAATGAAATGTTATTATCCTGAAAATACTGCTTTGGGGTGTAATGGTAACCGCACTTATCTGAACGGTTACACCTGCCAACAGTGGGGGCTACCTGCTTGCCCGTCAATGTATCAATGTAGCGAACAAATGTTTTTCTTTTGTCCCCACAATTGGGGCTGGGGCACTGGTACCGGGAATTCATCCCTGTGTAGGGCTCCAACGTGTAACGGTGTGTTGTTTCCATTTTACGAAAGAATTGTTTGGCACTTGGCACAAGTGGCATTTGTGGCACAAGTGGTACCGGAATTGTGCCATTAGTGCCATTAGTGCCGTAAATGCCAAATGCCATTTGATTAAATACGTTTTCCATGTTCCCCCCTGCTTATCCAGTTAAATAAATTCCTTTCGTTCAGGAACCGTTTATAGGTTCTTTCTGCTACGCCCAACCCTCCGGCTATCTGCAACCCTGTTTCTGTTGTGAAAGTGTCAGGTAAAGCCATGTAAAGGGCTTGTTTGTCGGCTGGGTACTTGTCTAAAGGGCTGGCATTCGTTACAATGGCATTCACTTTTTCGGCTGAATTTTTGAAATACTCAACCAGTTTTATAGCCCCTTGCATTGCCTCAACGCTTACTGCCTGTTTACTGCTTTCATTGCAAGCATACCGCACCATTTCCAGTATCAAAGCCAATCGAATAGCGTACACCTCCATTTTGCTGTAAATACCGCTTATTGCTTCGCTTTCAGCATTTCTACTTTGGTCGGTGTTTCCTCTCTGCCAATCGTATAACATTCGTTTGGCTTCAGGTGTGAATTTTAACTCTTGCGGTCTGGGATTGAAAGTATCATCATTTACAACCGACAAATTCAACAGCTTTGAAATAATGCAACGCCAATTTGCCGAAACATCGGGGGATAAATCTGTTTCGCTCCAGTATTCCTTTTGTATGCCATCGGGAATAACAAAAAGAATTCTATCAATAAACCCGTTTTGGGTTCGGTTCTCTTTGGCTAGTTCGTTAAGTATCCCGGTTTGCATTGTCCCACAAACTGAAATAAAGGGCAAGGGAATAAAAACGGGTTCGCCTGTTTTTCGGTCAATGTTAATAGGCTTACCGCTCCAAACACTCAACCAAAATTCCATTTCGCTGCCTTTGTTGTATCGGTTGAAATTTTTAAACCACCCGGCTAACTCATCTACATAAACCCCGATACCCCGTTTATTGTATTTATGTACTTCGGCAAGTGCTTCAGGGGTAAAGTCGGTTAAAAGAAATTTGCGCCAAACAGGGCTTTCAGTCTCCCCAATGGTTTGCGTTTCCTTTCCCTTTTTTGATAGGGTTACCGCTCTTTCATATTCCTGCCTTTGCTGTTCGTATTCCCTGTATGTTCGTGTATCTTGCTCAACAATGGGTTGTAATGCAAAACTTAATGGGTGGCTTTTACAGGTTCCAGAAGGGGCTACAAGGGCAAGATATAAAATGGCACTTTCCAGCCAATCCCTTTTTACCTCAACCTTATGGGTATTGCCAATTGCAACAGAAACTGACAGTATCGCTCAATCGGTACCATCTGTAGCGCACCAATCGGTACCATCCGTAGCGGAGCAATCGGTACCATGTAAGAGGGTGTAATTTTGGTATAACCTGGTCTACTTTTACTTGTACAATCATTACAAGTAGAGTTATGGCCCATATCAAGATTACTATGTTGAGATTAAAGCGAGTTTTACAGCTGTTGTCAGCGAACACATCGCAAAGGGAGATTTGTAAATCGCTCAGGATGGGGCGAGGCGTACTCAACGAGTACAAGAGGCGAGCTCTGGCCACAGGATTAAGTTATGGGGAGTTACTTCAGCGATCTGATGCCTCTCTTCAAAAGATGTTGCAACCCGCACCGCCGGCTGCACAGATTGATCCCCGGAAAGAGAAGCTTAAAGAGTTGCTCCCGGCTTTGCTGAAGGAATCGGTTAAACCACATGTGACAATTCTTCTGTTGTGGGAGGAATACATTGCAGTCCATCCACAGGGCTATCAATACACACAGTTCAAGAAGTATTTTTTAGACTATAAAAAGAGCATTAGTTATAGCTACACGAACCTCCATCCACCCGGAGAGTATCTTCAGCTGGATTATGCAGGCGATGATCTGTATATTATGGATCTTTCATCCGGAATGCGCAGTTCGGTAAAGGTGCTGTGTTGTGTACTTCCGTATAAGGGCGTAGGTTTTTTGATTGCACTGCCGGATGCCCGCATGGAACACACGTTTTATGGTGCTTCCGAGGCGCTAACCTACTTTGGTGGGGTTCCAAAGGCCATCATCAGCGATAATATGGCGCAATGGGTCAAGCGAGCCGATCGGTATGAGCCGCTGTTTACGGACGCATCTCTGGAGTTTTCATTGCACTACAATACAGATCTGGACGCCACCCGGGTGCGCCATCCCAAAGATAAGGGTGCCATAGAAAGCCTGATCAACAAGTTCTATATGCGGATCTACGCCAAGATCCGCAATGAAGTGTTCTTTTCTCTGCAATCGCTAAACGAGAGGTTACTCCTGCTGGTGAATGAGTACAACACCCGAAAGAGTGGCGGGCAGTCTTCCAGTAGGATGGATTACTTTCTTGCAGAAGAACAGCCCTTGTTGCGTCCTTTGCCAGAGTATCCCTATCGGTTCAGATACCGGAAGAACTTCACGGTTCAAGCCTCCTATCATGTATCTATAGGAAAAGAGCAGCATCAGTATAGCATTCCTTATGAGTATATCAATCAACCGGCAGTGGCCTGCTGGGACTGTGATACGGTAGAGATTTACGTAGCCAACACCCGTGTGGCTTTACACAAACGCAGTTATCGAGCGCATGGATATACCACCACAGAGGCGCATATGCCCAAAGACCATCGTGAGTACAAGCGCTCTCGTGAGATGAATGCAGCCTACTATTTGGAGAAAGCCGCCTATGTGGGGCCCTATACCCGTCAGGCAGTAGGCAAAGTGCTCTCTTCGACCAATTTTGCCGTGCAGAAATACAGATCCTGCCGTGGCATCCTCTCATTAGTCAACAAGTTTAGTGCGGAGCGTCTGGAGTCCGCCAGCAAAAGGGTCTCGGGAGCCTCTGTGGTCAACTACACTATGTTGCGTAGTATCCTGGAAAAGAACCTCGAGAATGAACCCATCGATCAACAGCCTCAGGCTATTCCTCACAACGATCACGTCAGAGGGGCTGCTCAATACAAATAAACTACACGACTATGAACACACAAGAGACCGTTACACGACTGGAAATGCTCAAATTAAAGGGTATGGCCAATGCTTACGATGCACTGCAGTCGCTACCACTTCAAGACAGGCCGGGCATGGATGTGGCAGTAGCAAAGCTTGCTGAAGCAGAACAGTTATACCGCCGCGATAAACGCACAGAGATGTACCTAAAGACCAGTAAGCTAAGGTACAGTGCCATCATCGAAGATGTACTTTGTCATACCGATAGAAATTTTACCAAAGATCAATTAATCGCGCTGGGCGATTGCAGTTTTATTGCCAGAGCAGAAAATCTATTGATCACTGGCCTGACCGGGTGTGGAAAAAGTTATCTCGCGTGTGCACTTGGACGTCAGGCCTGCAGTCTGGGATACCGAACACAATACCTGAATATGAACAAGTTTATGGAAAAGATTGCCCTCTCTAAGTTAGATGGTTCGTTCTTAAAGTTGGTGTCCCAGCTGGAAAGGAACCATTTGATTATATTGGATGACTTTGGTATCCAGCCCATGGATGCGAACACCCGATTGGCGCTCCTTCAGATCCTGGAAGAAAGATATGAACGGAAATCGATGATTATTACCTCTCAATTACCCATAAGCAAATGGTACGATTATATCGGAGAACCCACCCTCGCGGATGCAATTATGGATCGTTTGGTCAGTAATGCAACCAGAGTGGAGCTCAAAGGCGATTCTTTACGAGGAAAAAATAAAAAATAGTGCGTAATATTGTTATCAGTTACACCCCCTTACGGTGGTACCGTTTACAGCGCTACAAGTGGTACCGATTCAGCGATATCTTCA
>JBFWIG010000115.1:0-7502 GCA_050256115.1 Bacteroidales bacterium
TACCGTAACAATAGAGAGTACTACACAAAACAACACCTGATGGAAACCGGCAACAATAGATGCCCCAACCAACAAAATCAACAAAACAACAGCACCAATCCCCGAAAAGACCTGACCCTGATAATCGAACTCCTTTTTCATCGCCTTAGCATTATGATATTAATATGATATCGCGAATATATCACATAAAACCCAAAAAACAACACCAAACACAAAAAAAAATGCTTTAGTGCATCGACGCGCGAATGCGCTTCGAGAGCTCTAATGCTCTGGTGCTCTAGTGCTCTGGCGCTCTAATGCTCTGGTGCTGCGCTGCGCGCAAAAAAAGAAATGGAGCAGATTGTTGTTTGTCATTGGTATTGAGGCAGATAGCTCCAAACAAGTACCACCCGCGCGAAGCGCAGCACTCGATGCGCAAACGCGCATCGAAGCATTTGAGCACTATTTTTTCGCGCGCCAGCGCAGCACTCGAGCACTTGAGCACCTGAGCGAAGCGCGTTACTCGTTCCTCATCGCCTCCGCCGGGTTTATGGCCGCTACTCTGTAGCACTGCCACGACACCACCGCTGCCGCTACCGCCAGCAACAGAAAGGCGGCAAGGAGAAAAATCGCTATGCCGGGCGTGGCCTGGTAGGCGAATGAGGCAATCCATTTTTGCATAACGATAAATACTGCCGGAATGGCTACACAGATGCCCGCAAAGACCCAACGCAAAAAGTCGAGGTTTATCATCTGCAGAATGGAATGGTGCGTGGCTCCATATACTTTTCGCAGGCCGATCTCGCGGGTACGAAGCCCTGCAGAGAAGGCTGCCAGGCCAATGATACCTAACAGAGCTATGGAGAGTGCCAACATCGAAAAGAGCAGAAAAACCTTAGCCTGTCGCCGCTCAGGCGCATACATCGCTTTGAGGTCGTCTTCCAGAAATGTGTAGGAGAAGGCCCTTTCGGGTCGGAATTTTTCGTACTGCTCTTTGATAAACCGAAGGGTCTGTTCACGGTTCTCGCCCCGGATCCGAATGCCCAGGGTGGAGATGGCTTCCGGATTACAGCTGAACACCGTGGGCTGAATGGTTTGATGGAGGGTGGCCAGATGGAAATCTTTTACCACGCCAATGATCACGTCGTTCTGGTTTACCCGCATCCCCACCGGATCGTCAACCCCCATGGCTTTCCAGGCCGTTTCGTTTATCACAATCGGGATAGAAACCTGAGGAGCCTCCTGGCCCTCCGCAGGCTTCGACCGCCCCCGGTTCCAATAGTCGTCGTAGGTGGTTTTCAGGTAATCGCCCTTGAGCAGCTCTAATTTAAAGTGGTCGGCAAAAGCGGCGTCGGTAGCAAAGTAGACGGCATTCAGGGTGTCTGTCGAGGCCTGCCCGGACCAACGCATGCGATAGCCGGTTTGATACACCTTTCGGACAGGGGGAATACTGAAGGCCGAAACACTCTCGATGGAGGGGTTGGCCGTTAGGGCCCTCACCAAATCGCCATTACCGTAAAAGAGGCCGGTTGGCACAATCACAAGATTTTTTGCATCGTACCCCAGATCTTTCGTAAAAATAAAATGCATCTGCTTTTGGATCCAAAAGGTACTGATCAGCAGAAAGGCCGCGGCGGCAAACTGTACCAGCGAAAGGATCCGGATAAAGGGAAGCTTACTACCGGTAACTCCACCCCCTTTCAGACAACGAACCGGGTCGAGCCGATTCAGGTAGAAAGCCGGGTAGAGGCCCGAAACCAACCCCACAATCAACGCCAACAGCAAAAGCTCGGGAACCATACGCCAGGAGAGAACCGCCGAGAACTCTTTGTCGGTGAAGGCCGAAAACCATGGAAGCAAAGCCATTACAAGAAGGAGCGAAAGCACAACTGCCGCCAGGGTCTGAACAAACGATTCGAGCATAAACTGCCCGGCTATCTCAGGGAAACGGGCGCCCGCCACCTTTCGTACCCCGATCTCCTTTGCCCGTGTCGAAGCCTTGGCGGTGGCCAGGAGCGAAAAATTGAACATCGACATGGCCAGCACCAGAAAGCCAAGGGCAATAAATATCCAAACATACTGAATGGAGCCTAACGGTTGATCCCAGAAATAGAGGTAATCCGAAAAGAGGTGGATGTCGCGCAACGGCTGAAAAAGCAGCTTCTCAGGCCTTCCCGTATTCTTCTTTACAATATCGGCCATCGCCTCCTTGTCGGGCGCTGTAACTGCGGCTTGCGGATGCAACTTGATATAGACATTCTTCCGGGATCCGTCAACATCGCGCGTCCAACTGGTAAGCATCTCCGGTGAGTAGAGGGTAAACGAAGCGATGTCGAACTTGAAGTGGGTGGTTTGCGGAATACGCACCACCCCGGTGATAATCCGCTCTTTGTGCTGCCCATACTTGTTAGTGGTCACCATTTTCCCCAAAGCGGGGGCATCACCAAAGAGCGCATTTTTTACCTTCTCGGTAATCACCACCCCGTTCTGCCCCTCCTTCAGCACATCGCGGGGATCGCCCTCCAGAAAGTCGAACCCAGAGAAGAAAGAGAAGAAGTTGTTGCTCACGCTCACAAGGTGCCCCTCCGTTTTGGCCAATTGCCCAAACTCCAGAGGCTCCTCATCCAGGTGGTAAATCCAGGCCATATCCTCCACTTGTGGAAAATCGGTCTTTAGGGCAACGCCCACCATCAGAGGAAGCGCCGGCGTCTTCTCTACGCCCTGGCCGGGGGTGCTTTTCAGCAAAAGTGCTCTGTAGATTCTGTCGGAATCGCGATGCACCTGCTCGAACGAGATTTCGTGCCTCACCCATAACGTAATGAGCATAAAACCGGTAAGCCCAATGGCAAAGCCCACTGTATTGAGCAGAGCCGATTGTCTCTTTTTAAGAAAGAGCGTTTTGAGAAAAGAGATATAGTGTGTAAACATAACTTAGCTGTTATTTAAAACGTACAACCCGTACAACAATATCCTCATCGCGCAGAGAGGCCACAAACTGTTTGAGCGCCTCTTTACGCTCGGCGGGCGCTGCCGAAAGCGCAAAATCGCGCGAAGCGATGTGCTTTTTCAGATCGGAAATGTAAACCCTGTGAACCAGGCTCCGATGGTTCATGAAATAGGTATTCGGAATTACCGAAAGGCCCCCGTTCAGATTATCGGGAAGGCCAAACCCATAGTCATGAGGCGGAGCGGGAATGCGCACTGCCGTCCGGTTCTGTTTATTATAGAGCACCCGAAAAATCGATAACGATTTGTTATTCCGCGTATTGGGGCAATCATAATTCTGCGTGTATTCAATGAATAGCATGTTCCCCACATCGCACAACTCGCCATGCAGCAACCGATCTTTCAGATCAACGCCCGGCGACATCCCTTCGTACCTGGAGACACCCTGTTTTCCAAGGGTTAACACATAGCGGGGAATCATCCTGGCCGGGGGGCGCACTTCGAAAACCGTATCGTTGTAAGGAGGCCTGTATAAAGCGACCCCTTCCGGCGTACGAAACGAAGCACCCGACTCGCCTCCCCGGATTACGCTATGCGTCCAGTTTGTGATCTTTTCGGAATAGGCAGCTCGCCCCAGTGTATCGCCATTCATCGAAACCACTGAGGCCATGGCATCGTCGAGTCCGGCGCCTCTACGCGTAGCCAGAAGGTGATTGGCATCGAGCCGAAAAAGGCGACCGCGTGGAGAAACTGCACCTGTTTTCCGCATATTCTCCACCGGAAGCGCTGCCGACTCCTGCGAGCGACGCTGACTGATGGCAGGCTCTCCCTGCAAAGGGGGAATCTCGTAAAGCTGAACCCGATTAGAGGGGCCATCGTACACGTGTGCATAGAGGCCCGATTCCGTAGCCTCCAGTTGATTGATATAATGGGCATTTCGCACATCCTTTGCCATGGCACCCATCATCTCGCCGGCAAGAACCGGAAGAACCGCTTCGGAGCCCAGAGAGGCCAACCGTTGTACAAATTTTCCCTCCATAGTGAACGAACCCACCTCCACCCCGTTCGAACAGAGAATCGATGATCCCGACAGCGCAAACGAGAGGGGTGCTATACTATCGGCCAGCACCATGGCTCCGGACTGAAGTTTGATGTAATGCACCTCATACGCCACATCCGAAAGGTTGACCGCCTCTTTGGCCTCCGCAACCGAAGGGAGCTCTATCACCACCGGAGGTGCCGAAGGATCGGCCGAGCGATCGATAGATTGCACAGGAGGTTTGGGCCTCGATGCATCGGCACCCTGCCCTGAAGGAGAGGCCGCCGGAATAGCAGCCAGCTCCTCCCGCAACTGCACTTCATCGAGTTGCAAGCGGTTTCTTCCCTGGCAAAAAGAACAGAGGAAGGCCAGCGTCATCAACATGAAAATGACACCTCCCGAAGCCCTGTAACGTAACCAGAGCCGTCGGGCCATACCGATTGTACAGGCGGGTTTCATGGAACAAAAGCCATATTCTGGGTTTGCGAAAGTACCTGTCCGTCGAACAGCTGCACCACGCGGTGGGCAAAGGAGGCATCGTGCTGCGAATGAGTTACCATCACAATGGTGGTTCCTTCGCGATTCAACTCCGTGAGCAGATTCATCACCTCCTTTCCATTGGCCGAATCGAGATTTCCGGTAGGTTCATCGGCCAAAATAAGCCGGGGCCCGGCCACCACTGCTCTGGCAATGGCCACCCGCTGCTGCTGTCCGCCGGAGAGTTGCTGCGGAAAATGATGAATCCGGTGCTTTATCTGCATCCGCTCCAGAATGGCATCTACTTTTGCCTTTCGCTCCGATCGTTTCATCCGCAGATAGATAAGCGGCAACTCCACATTCTCATAGACGTTGAGCTCATCGATCAGATTAAAACTTTGAAACACAAAGCCAATCTTCCCTTTCCGCACACGGGTTCGCTCCTTTTCTTTGAGGCTGCCTACCTCCTCGCCATCGAGCATATAGATGCCCGACGAAGGGTTATCGAGCAAACCGATAATATTCAACAGCGTTGATTTGCCACAGCCCGAAGGGCCCATAATGGCCACAAACTCCTTTTCGCGAATGTGAAGACTCACCTCATGCAATGCGGTAGTTTCAATCTCTTCGGTACGAAATACTTTGGATAATTTGTCGATTGTAATCATATAGGTGTTTTTAAACGAAATTTTACGCTAACGCAGCTCTACCCGGGTATTCTTCCCAAACATCTCATACCCCGATGTAATCACCTCCTCGCCTGGTGTGAGGCCCTCTATCACCTCATAATATTGAGGATTTTGCCGCCCGATCCGAATGGTACGCATCACAGCCTCCCTGCCATTGGCCGAGAGTACAAAGATAGATTGCCCCCCTGTGGTCTGAAAAAAGGGCCCTTTCGGTATCATCACCGCTTCGGCGGGCAATCCCAATTCCAGCAATAAGGTGTGGCTCTGTCCATTACGAAGGTTATCGGGCGAAGATCCGGTAAACACCAGGTCGGCCTTAAAAGCCCCCTGTCGAACCTCCGGATAGATCTTCCGAATACGCATCTCGTAACTCTCCGACTGCCGCTCCAGGCGTACAGGCAAACCCGAATGCACCCTGTCGATATAACTCTCATCGATCAACACCTCAAGCTTAAACCCGGCTCCGCCCGTCATCTGCCCAATCTTCTGTCCGGCACCCAGATTCTGTCCCATCTCTACATCGAGCATTCCCAACTGTCCGTCGATCGGGGCTTTCACCTCCAACTCATCGAGCCGCTGACGCACCATGGCAAGGTTTCGCTTCATATTGTCGAGCCCCTCCTCCAACTGTTTCAACTGCACCTCGGCAAAAATGGAATCCTGCGCATGACGGGCTGTCATCAACTGATAACTCTGCAGGGCATATTCATAATCCTCTTTCGAGAGCAGATACTCCTCATTCGAGAGCGATCCGCGGAGTGCACTATTGTTCTCGAAACGGCGCTTTTTACGTTGCACATCAAAATTCTGCTGCAACAACTCCTGTTGAAGCCGAATCCGGTTTTGCTGCATCTGTATCAAGGTATTACGCAGAAAATTCTCCTTTTCGGCCAGCTGCGCCTCGCTATTAATCACCGTCATCCCGAGCGAGGGGTTACTCAACCGCACAATCACATCGCCGGCCTTCAACTGGCTTCCCTCCTCAGCCACAATCTCCTCAACCCTGCCCGCCTCCGAAGGGCTCAGCATAATTACACTATTGGGCAGCACCGTACCGGTAAGCCGGATATACTCCTTAAACTCGCCCGAAATAACCTTAGAAATCAATAACTTATCCCTATCGACCCTAACCGTTTGTCCATGCGAACCCAAAACCATCCAAACCAGAAGAGCCACAAAAAGCCCCCCTCCCGCCAACGGCAAAATATGCTTACGCTGCAACCCCTTCTTTCGTTCAAGTACCCTGTCCATAATAACCCTTTTAGTGCTCTGGTGCATCGCGCTGACGCGCAAGTGCTCTGGTGCAATAGTGCAATAATGCTCTGGTGCATCGCGCTGACGCGCAAGTGCTCTAGTGAAAAAAACCGTTACGCGCAAGCGCGAAAGACAACTCGTTTACGGCGCGAAGCGCAGCACTAGAGCACTACTGCACTAGAGCACTAATCAACCATTTTCCTTGCCAAAACCCCCATCCTTCTGCATAACAGAGTATTACCAGAATGGTTGCGTCTTCGATTCGTTGAAAATATAGACAATAGTGTCGCAATTTTTGACAATGGCGAATCATTGTGTCTCTTGGTCATTACCTTTGTAAGAAAAGCGGTGAGATGGCTAAGAGAGCAGGTACCATTCTGGTGGTCGACGATAATAAATCGGTATTAGGGGCGCTCAAGATGCTGTTGGGCCTGCACTTCGATCAGGTGATTACCCTTCCGGGTCCGGTGCGCCTGCTCTCGGTGCTTGAGTCGGAACCCATCGATGTGGTGTTGCTAGACATGAATTTCAATGCAGGGGTGAACAGTGGAAACGAGGGGATCTTCTGGCTGCGGAAAATCCACGAAAAATACCCCGACCTGCCGGTGGTGCTTTTTACGGCTTATGCCGACATCGAACTGGCGGTAAAGGCCGTTAAAGAGGGGGCTGCCGACTTTGTGGTTAAGCCCTGGGAAAACGCCAAGTTGGTATCGACCCTTCTCTCGGCCTACCGTTTGGGTCAATCGAGAAACGAGGTGCGTTCGCTCAAGAAAAGCTCTGCCACGCTGAAACAGCAGATCAATCAAAGCCCGGTAATGCTTATCGGCAACTCGCCCGCCATCAACAAGGTGATGCACACCATCCGGAAGGTGGCCAAAACCGATGCCAATGTGTTAATTACCGGCGAAAACGGCACCGGCAAGGAGATGGTGGCCAGGGAGCTGCACCGCCTCTCCAGACGATCGGACGAAATCTTGTTGTGTGTGGATATCGGCGCCATCACCGAGACCCTCTTCGAGAGCGAACTCTTTGGTCATGTGCGGGGCGCCTTTACCGATGCGCGCGAAGATCGGACCGGAAAATTCGAGGCTGCACACAAAGGCACCCTTTTTCTGGAT
>JBFWIG010000116.1:0-7420 GCA_050256115.1 Bacteroidales bacterium
AGCGCATAGATCTGCCCCGGGTTAAGAGAGACAAAGAGAGTGTTCCTGCCGAAAAGGATGATTCTGCCGATACCGACGACGGTTTCACCGGCGAGGTGTTTGTGAAGGATTTTAATGCCATGGGAAAGAGCCCGGCTCACGAACCGAAAGAGCGTAAGGAGGAGATTGTTCCTCAACTCGCCGGCCCAAAGATTGTGGGCAAGATGTCGTTCGATAAACCCAAACCTAAGGATACACCCGCACCGGTAAGCGCCGAAAGCAAACCGGAAGTGAATGTTCCGCAGGAGGCGCCCCGGATCTCTTCGGTTCAATCCGAATCGTCTGAGGCGCCCCGGCCACTTGCCGAGAAGGCCGAGCCGGTAGCAGAGGCGGTTGTAACTCCCGTTGTGGCAAAAGAGGTTGTTGTGGATGTAGTGCCTCAGGCTCCCGATCAAGTGGTTGAGCCCCCTGTTGTGGAGGCTGTCGAAAAACCTTTGCAGGAGGAGAAACCGATTGTGCCAATGCCACAGTCGGAAGTCATCCCGGAATCGGCTCCAACCGCCGTTGTTGAGGTTGAAAAGGAGGTTAAGCGTGCCGAATCGGCTGCCCAAACAGCTGCTTCGCCCTCCGAACCGGGCATTGTGGTGATTGGAAAGATGGATCTTGATTCGCTTAACCAGCGCACTAAACCCGTTAAAAAGGGACGTATGCAGACGCCTGCCCCAAAGTCGGCGCAGACCGCTCCCGTGTTGCCTCCTAAACCTGCAACCTCTTCTCCGGCGCAGCAGGTACCTGCTCCCCCGAAGGAGACTGCTGCTAATCGCGATTCCTCAACTTCTACGGCTTCTGCGCCAACGGCTTCGGGAGCTCCTGTTAAAGATGAGAATTTCCTCCATCTGCCTACTGTGCGGTTAGAAGGACCTGTTATTAAAGGGCGTATGGAGTTGCCTGTAGAACGTTCGTCAGGCGGATTGTCGGATGCCGACAGAGCTAAGAAAAAACGCAAAAGAATTCGCAAGGATAAGGAGAAAGTGGCTCAGGCAGGGAAACCGCTTCCGGGAGCCGTTGTCGACAAGAAACGGGAGCCCCGTACCGATGCCGCTGCAAAGAATAAGAAGAAACCGGCAGGATCGCTGGCCGGGGCTAAAAGGCCCCTTCGTCAAGAGGTCAACTCCGAAGATGTTCAGAAACAGATTAAAGATACGCTGGCCCGTCTTACCGCTAAGGGAACCAAGTCGCGGGCTTCCAAACACCGTCGCGACAAGCGTGATGCCTTCACCCTTCGTCAGGCCGAGGAAGAGGAGTTGCAACAGCTTGAAAAGAACACCATTAAGGTAACCGAGTTTGTCTCGGTAAACGAACTGGCCACCATGATGGATGTGCCGGTTACAGAGGTGATCTCTACCTGTATGAATATGGGTCTTTTTGTCTCTATCAATCAGCGTCTCGATGCTGAGACCATGGTACTTCTGGCCGATGAGTTCAACTACAAGGTAGAATTTGTTACCGCCGAAATCCAGGAGGCTATTCAGGTAGAGTCAGATAATCCAAAAAATCTTGTGCCGCGCCCGCCTATTGTTACTGTGATGGGGCATGTAGACCACGGTAAAACCAAACTGCTCGACTATATCCGTCATGCCAATGTGATTGCCGGAGAAGCCGGTGGAATTACCCAGCATATTGGTGCCTATGCCGTGAAGCTTGAGGATGGCAGAAAACTGACCTTTCTCGATACACCCGGTCATGAGGCGTTTACCGCTATGCGTGCCCGTGGGGCAAAGATTACCGATGTGGCCATTATTGTAGTTGCCGCCGATGATGGTGTGAAACCTCAGACTGTCGAGGCCATCAACCACGTTTCGGCTGCAGGTGTTCCCATTGTATTTGCCATCAACAAAATTGATAAGCCCGATGCACACCCCGAAAAGGTGAAAGAGGAGTTGGCACAGATGAACTATCTGGTAGAAGACTGGGGCGGCAAATATCAGTCGCAGGAGGTTTCGGCCAAAGCCGGTCTCAATGTAGGATTGTTGCTCGAAAAGGTGTTGCTTGAGGCAGAGATGCTCGATCTGAAGGCCGACCCGAAAAAACGAGCTCACGGAGTGGTGATCGAATCTTCGCTCGATAAGGGTCGTGGTTTTGTTGCCACGGTTCTTGTGGAAGGTGGTACACTGAATACCGGCGATGTAGTTTTGGCCGGAAATCATACAGGTACCATCAAGGCTATGTATAATGAAAGGAATCAGCGGATTAATACGGCCGGACCGGCCTCTCCGGTTCTTCTTTTAGGTCTTGACGGAGCCCCTCAGGCCGGTGATCTCTTTAACGTGATGAGCGATACCCGCGAAGCACGTGATATCGCTAATCGGCGCACCCAATTACAACGTGAACAGGGCTTGCGTACCAAGAAGCACATTACGCTCGATGAAATTGGTCGTCGTATAGCTATCGGCAATTTCCAGGAGCTGAACTTGATTGTTAAGGGCGATGTCGATGGATCGGTCGAGGCCCTTTCCGACTCTCTGATCAAACTCTCTACCCCCGAAATACAGGTAAATGTAATTCACAAGGCAGTTGGACAAATTTCCGAGTCGGATGTCTTGCTGGCCGCCGCTTCGAATGCTATCGTGGTGGGCTTCCAGGTTCGTCCTTCGGCAAATGCCCGTAAAATGGCAGAAAAAGAGCAGATCGACATTCGTCTCTACTCTATTATCTACGATGCCATCGAAGAGATTAAGGCCGCTATGGAGGGGATGCTTTCGCCCGAAATTCGCGAAGAGATTACCGCTACCATCGAGATCAGAGAGGTGTTCAAGATTACCAAAGTGGGCACCGTTGCCGGTTGCTACGTTCGCGAAGGGAAGATTACCCGAAACTCGAAGATTCGCATTATCCGCGACGGTATTGTAATCCACAGCGGCGAGCTGGGATCGCTCAAACGGTTCAAAGATGATGTGAAGGAGGTAACTACCGGATATGAATGCGGGCTTAACATCAATCGTTTCGACGACCTGAAAGAGGGCGATACCATCGAAGGGTATCAGGAGGTAGAGGTGAAGAAGAAGCTGTAGGCCTCTTCTTCTTCTACTCTACCAATTTCTCGAACTCTTCGGTGAGGGGTTTTCCCGCTTCAAAATCGAAGAGTGAGATCCGTCGGAGCGTAAAGAAGCTGGTCCAGTATGTACGTAATGCCGAAATGTAATCGCGACGAGAGGCATCCTTATCGGTGTCGGCAATGTTCAGATCGGTTACGGTAACCTTCCCAATCAGATAGCGCTGCTTGGTCACTTCGTAACTGCGCTGTGCAATGGTATCGGCCTTGGCCGCAATTCGAAGTTGGTCATCTTGCATATTGAATTGCATCACTTGCAGAAAGACATTCTGTTCAAAGTCGATGCGTTCCTGCTCAACGGTAGTTTCTACCAACTCCTGATTTGATTGGGCCATCTTGTAGGTGCCTCTTCCCAATCCCCAGTCGATAATGGGCACATTTAAGGAGATACTAACCCGTTGCTGGTCGTTAGGTTGGTTGTACACATCGCCAAATCGCTGTGCCTGTTGTGTCAAACCAAAGGAGGCCGAAAGGGTGGCATTTAGTCCTCGCTGACTTTTTGCCTGGGCCACATTTCTTTGCGCCTCTTTTAGTTGACGGTTCAGCCCTATGATATCGGGGTTATTCTGGAGCGCCAACTGTAAAGCCTGTTCGTAATCGACCGTTAATTCGGGGATTTGGGGTTCGATCATTAATTCGATGTCTACATTTTCGTTGTAACCCAGGAAGGAGCGTAATTGCGATTTCCTCGATTCCAGATCTACCCGGGCCCGATTTAGGGCTGAACTGGCATTCATAAACCGGAGTTCCATTTGCAGTAATTCGTTTTCTGCTATTACGCCGATGTTGTACCTCCCTTTTGATAATTGATACAGGGTATCGCTATTCTGGTAGTTAGTCTGTTCGATAAGCAGATTAATTTGGGCCAATGCCAGATCGAAAAAATAGGAGAGGGCTCTGGCCGAAACCTGTTCCATGGAGACGATGTAGTTCTTTTTGGCCTCTTCATATCGGAGGGGCTCAATCTCTTTGTCCCACCTCAACCGGTTAAAAGCAAAGAGTTGTTGGGTAAATCCAATACTGAAAGGGGTAGAGACATAGGTTTCAATCCCGTTCTCTCCCATCCTTTCCGATCGTTCGAGCGAAGAGGAGAGAGAGATACTCCCCCCCGTGAGGCCGATATTTTGGCGAGCGGTAAATCCTCCCTGCAGGTAGAGATTTTGCCGTTCTACATAGACATCATCGCCGGTCTGGTAATCTACCTGCCGGTCATATGCCCGGTCGAAACGGGGCATGGCACTCGAGCCGAAAGAGAGTGAGGGCAGGTAGTTGGCTTTGAACGACCGATAGGACCAGTAACTGGCCCTAAAGCGATGTCGGGCGGCTATCGCATCGGGCGCCTGGTTCGTGGCAATTTCAATGACCTCATTCATGGAGAGGCTTTTCCTGGTGGTTTGCCCAACGGCTTCGACTCCCGTCAGAAGGAGTGCTAAAAAGAGGAGGCAGACGATCCTGTTCATCATGCGAAACGGATTAGATAGGTTACAGAAAGGAGTCCGGCAAAGGTTATTCCTTTTATGTTATATTATTGTAAATAAGGCGTATAAAGAAAATGCACATAGCTATTACCGTACAGATCTCAGACAATTCTGTCTAATTATTGTACGTCGTTTTACTCATAGCGCAACGATTCGATGGGATCTCTCTCTGAGGCTCTTTTGGCCGGTGAGTAGCCAAAGATGATGCCAATTGAGGCCGATACAAAGAAGGAGATAATCACAGAAGAGATGGAAACGATGGTTAGGATTCCGGTAAAATGGGTAATCAAAGCCGAAGCCACAACACCCAGAATTACACCTGCCAGCCCCCCGGTAACACTGATAAATACCGCTTCCGAAAGAAACTGTACCACAATATCGGTCTTTTTGGCGCCAATGGCCATACGGGTTCCAATCTCCTTGATACGTTCCATCACAGAGGCAAACATGATATTCATAATCCCGATTCCACCCACCAGGAGTGAGATTCCGGCAATGGCACCCAATACAATGTTGAAGATCTCCTTGGTTCTTTGCTGCTGTTTTAAGAGCATTTCGGGAACGGTAATTTCTACATCGTTTACCTCACTATGGCGTCGGTTAAGGAGCCTGCTGATAATATCGACAGTGGGTTGCAATTGTGCAGTTTCATGAACCTGAACCACAATACGGTCCAGCTGATGATAGTTGGTGTTTCCGGCCTCTGAGACAGGTGTCGACGAAACCACAACGCGTCTACCACCCCCGACACGCACGGCATTCTGCGATTTTTTACTCATAACCATGGCCCGGTTCTTAAATCGCATGAGCATAGTTTTGGTGGGTATATAGATGTTGTCGTTAATCACATTCACCCCCACATTCTGGCTGGCCGAGATGTTGATGTTGTTTCGTTCGAGCACACCAATCACCTTAAGCCAGTTATTCCCAAACTTTATATATTGACCCAATGGGTTCGACTGGCTGAAGAAACGAGCTCTGATGTTGGCTCCGATTACACAAACCGGGGTTCCCGACTCCTCCTGGGTAGATTCAAAATAGGTTCCTGACTGAAGGGGAAGGCTGTAGAGCTCGAAATACTCTCTCGAGACCCCGACCAACTTTGCCTGTTCACGTATGCCGTTTTGTAATACATAAGAGTTTAGATAGATTTCGGGACTCATGATCTTTATAGAAGGGACCACGCTTCGAATGGCTTCGGCATCGGCAAGCGTAAGTCCTCTGGAGAATTTCTTACTCTGGGCTCCGCTTTTTGTTTCGTCCGATCCCGAGCCCCCTTCGGAATCATCCTCGCCTCGGGGGAGAACCGGGGTTATCACAATGTTGTTTACCCCCACCATTTTTATCTGTTCCAGAATCTCCTGTTGGGCTCCGTTGCCTATAGCCATCATACTGATAACCGCGGCAACACCAAAGATAATGCCCAATGCCGTAAGAGCCGACCGGAGTTTATTTCCCAATATCGACTCCATGGCAATTTGCATGTCATGGAAATATCGTTTAAAAAATTGCAACATAACTTGTTGTTTAAAAGGCTATTCCGATTGCCGATCGGCCGATACGTTCAACGCCTCCGTCGGTTCTCCTTCGCCCTTGCGATTGGCCTCACTCTCTTTTCGCGCCGCTTCGAGCATCCGCTCTGCATTGCGTTTTTCTAACTCTTCCAGCGCCCTTTTAGCCGCGGCACGTTTCTCCTGAATAACAGGAATCAGCTCTTCGCCTGTCAGGCTTATTGATTCGGCATTCTCGGGAGGTGAGAGCATTACCCACTCTCCGGCCTCAACGCCCTGTTCTACCACCACCTCATTTTCGTTCGAGGCGCCCAAAACCACCACCTGTTTTCGTCCCGATCGGGTGTAAACAACCGGAATACTGTCAATCCCGAAGATGGCCTCCAGAGGCAGATAGGTTTGATTAGAGAGTTTATCAATGATAATGGTGTTACTGGTGGTCATAGAGGGTCGCAGAATGGGATCATCACCATCTACCTGAATCTCCACCTCGAAAACCTTTGCGTCGGCATTGGGCAGCTGCTCTCCGATATTCGCCACGCTGGTTACCACGCCGGTAGCCCTCTTCTCCGGGAAGGCGTCGATCCCGATTCTAACTTTTTGGCCTTCCGAAACGCGACTGATATCGATTTCGTTCACGTAGGTAATGGAATTCATGATCGATAAATCGGGCAGTGTGGCAACTGTCAGATCCCAAGGGCTGATGCTCGATCCCACTTTCCTTTTGGTTCCGCCCCACTCTTTCTTATAGATAACCATCCCCTTTTTGGGGGCAAGAATCTCGAATTGATCCATAATCTCCATAAGGCTGTTTTTTCGGCGTACCTGCCGGTTCAGATTCACCTCGTTGTCGATGACCACCCCTTCGGCTTTTTTCTTTTCCAGTACATAATTCTGCTTTGCCTGTTCGAGCGCCCTGATTGCTTTCTCCATGGCTATCTGCGACTGCCGTTGCGATGCGGGGGGTTCGTAAATGGATTGCTCATATTGCAGCTTTTTCTCCTCAACATCGTACTCCAGATTCTTGATCTGATCGCGCAGATTGCGTAAAGACATGGTGGTATCCAGGATGGCTCTTTGCAGATCGACCTCCTCTCCCAGGATAATATCATCCAGGTCGCGCATAGCGTTTAACGCCTGGGTGCGGTCGAGAGTGGCCACGTATTCGCCCGAATCGACTATCGTTCCTTCGGGTACAAGATCCTGAATTTTTATCGCATCGAGCCGAATCCCCTGTGCCGTTCGTAACTCAGCAGGCGCATTGATCAACTCGGAATTTTTGGCTTGTAGTTCGCCGGTGTTTGTCACCGAGATTTCGAAGTCGCCCTGTTTAACTTCGG
>JBFWIG010000117.1:0-7395 GCA_050256115.1 Bacteroidales bacterium
TAACGGAGGGGGGAAAGGCTTTTGTGGCAAAGGGCGAGGGGTAGGTGTGGCAGAGCACCAGTAACCGGCAGCCCATCCGGATGAGGGGGCCATTGCGGGCAAAGGGGATGACGGGGTGGCAGAAGAGCGAGTCGGAGGCGGTGAGAGCGGTGGTTTGTGTAAGGTGAAATCGCCGGGTTACCGGGGCAGTGAGCCGTTTTTGCGCCTTGCAGGCAACGGCCGAGGTGTCGTGACAATAGATAATTTGGCTCGATCCGCGCAGGAAGTGGGCAAAGGCGCCCTTATCGGAGGCGTAGAGTATAAACCCCTCGGGTCTCTGTCGGAACGCTTTTTCGGCCGTCGCTATGCCCAGGGTTACGATGGCCAGCAGCAGCCCTGCAATCAGCGGCGCTCCTTTGCGTGGGGCATGTTTTAGCCAGGCCAGGCAGAAGACCAGCCCCCAGAGGGCAACGAGCAGCGGGTTGGAGAGGTGGAGCTGTTGTTGGGTGCCCGGCCAGGCGGCTATCTGTGCAATTCCGTGGTAGAGCAGTTGTGTGATGTTGCCGATGCCGGTTGCGATGATCCGCCTGAGGGGCCCCAGCCAGGCAAAGAGGCCGTGCAGCAGGGTTCCGTATACCACCAGCGACACCAGCGGGATGGCCCAGAGATTGGCCGGCAGCAGCCAGAGGGGGAGGTTGCCGAAGAGGGCAATGGAGAGGGGCAGGGTGCCCGGTTGAACCGAAAGGGTGAGGTTCAGGAAGTCGGTACACCAGGTGAAGAGTTTGTGCAGCGCTTTTCGCACCCCTTTTTGCAGCAGGAGGGTTGCTTCCTCTGTGGCCTTTCTGCGTAGCAGGCTCACGGTTATGGAGGTGGTTCCGTCGTGGGCAGGCGGAGGGTCTGGTTGATTCGGAGGGTCTGGTTGAGGCGGGGGGTCTGGTTGAGGCGGGGGGTCGGGGTATTGGGTGTAGAGTGGTCTCTCTTTGGCGTCGAAGCCGCTGCGTGGAACGAACAGGGGGTAGAAACAGAGGATGGAGGCCACTGCCAGGTGCGAGAGGAGAAATCCGGTGTCGAAGAGCAACAGGGGCGAGAACCAGAGCCAGAGGAAGGCCGATGCAGCCAGGATATTGACCGCCTGCCCTTTTCGCCGCAGCCCTTTGCCCAGAAGCAGCAGTGAGAACATGGTAACCGACCGGCATACCGAGGGGGAGAGCCCCACCACAAAGGCGTAGGCCCAGAGGAGGATCAGGGTGGCCAGGGTGAGCCAGAGGGTGAGCCACCGTCGGTTTCGGCATCGCCGCAGCAGCCAGAGGGGAAAGGCAATCACCAGCACCGTGTTCATGCCGCTTACCGCCAACAGGTGTGCCAGACCGGTAACGGAGAAATCGTTACGGATCTCGTCGGTAAGTTGCTCTCTATTCCCGAGCGAGAGGGCGGCAATGAGCGAAACGTCGCGTTGCGAAACGCCGTCGACCCGCATCTGGCGGAGCCACCTTTCACGGAAGAGCAGGGCGCTTCGGCGCAACCGGTAGCGGGCTGTTTTGCCCGCGGCAATCCATTGGTCGGCAGCTACAAAGGCGGTGGCGTTGTACCCCTTCCGGAGTGCATAGGTGCCGGCTTTGAAGGCGAAGGGGTTTTGTTCGTTGGTGAGTTTTGCGGGTAGCGCCCTGAAGAGGATCCGGTCGCCCGGCAAGAGGGCCCGGGCGGCACTGTCGGGCGAGAGGTAGAGTCGCCATAACTCGTTCTCCACGGTTACGGCAATCTGCACGGAGCGCGCTTTGGGTTCGGGTTGCTCTTTTACCACACCTATATAGAGCCCTTTGCTGAGGTGGGCAGAGTGGAAGGGGCGGTGCGAGGCTGCGTTGATGGCCCCCAATGCAACGAATCCGGTTGCCAAAGCGAGGTTTCGGCAGAGAGGCTGCCTCATGGAGAAGGGCTGTGCAGGCGAGCCCATATAGCGGAAAAGGAGGAGCCACGCCGCCGGAATGAGCAGTGCCAGGGGTAGGAGGTTGGGGCCTGCCACAGGGGCGGGTTCGGCCAGAAGCCCGTAGGCGAGGATCAGGCCCGCCAGGTAGGGGAGGAGTATCTTTACAAAGGGCCAGGGGAGGATCACGGCAGGGACGAATCACGGTTAAAAGCACGGTACGGTTAAAAGCACGCTACGGTTTGAGGCACGGTACGGTTTGAGGCAACGGGCTGCGAAAAGTAGCGCTCTGCCGGCTCTGCGCCTCGTAGAATCGGACCGATGTTGCGCGAAATGCCTTCCGCGGCGCTTTGCCGGGGGCGTGAAACGCGAAGCGCAGCTCTTGAAGCGCGAATGCACTTCGATGCACCAGAACACCTGCGCGAAGCGCATCCGCGCATCTGATTTTACCGGGCAGGCAAAGGCAATTGCCTTGAATGTTGTACCTTTAGGGCTTGTTTTCTGTTCAGTCCGTTTGCCCCATGATTCCGAATCCGTTAGTTATTGAGCGCGAAAAGAGGCTCACCCCCCTCACCACCTTTGGGGTGGAGGCCTCGTCGTTGTGGTATGCCGAGCCGCATGATATTGCTTCGTTGCGGCAGCTGCTTCTTCATCCCGAAAGCTGCGGCCTTCCGGCCCATCTCCCGCTCTTTGTGATGGGAGGGGGCAGTAATCTGCTCTTTACGGAGCCTTTTCCCGGTTTGGTGGTTCGTCCGTTGATTAAGGGGATTGAGATTCTCTCGGAGAAGGGGGGTACGGTGAGGGTGCGGGTGGCCGCCGGTGAGGTGTGGGACCACTTCGTGGCCTGGGCGGTGGAGCAGGGTTTGGGCGGAATCGAGAATCTCTCGTGGATTCCGGGCCACGTGGGAGCGGTTCCGGTGCAAAATATCGGGGCCTACGGCGTGGAGGCTGCGCAGGTGATAGAGCGGGTCTCTGTGATGGCGCGCGAAGATGGCCGAATGGGCGAGTTTAGTGCCGTGGAATGTCGGTTTGGTTATCGCAACAGCTTTTTTAAAGAGGAGGGGGCCCAAAAGTATGTGGTAACGGCCGTAACCTTCCGTTTGCAACGCAAACCCCTCTTTTTGCTCGATTACCGCGATGTGAAGGAGGAGGTGGCCCGATTGGGCGCTCTTTCGTTGCCGAATATCCGGCAGGCCATCATCAATATTCGTTCGCGTAAATTGCCCGATCCGGCGCTCCTGGGGAATGCGGGCAGCTTCTTTACCAATCCCGAGGTAGCGGCTTCGGTGGCCGAACCGCTGCTGGAGCGCTTTCCCGCCATGCCTCACTGGCCGTTACCGGGGGGTAAAACGCAACCGGAAGGCCATGCACACCCCGGGGGGCCGGCACACTCCGGGGTTCATGCGCCGTCCGGTGGCGATATGTTGCCGGGGGGCTATAAGCTGTCGGCTGCCTGGATGATTGAGCAGGCGGGATGGAAGGGCAAAGCGGTGGGAAGGGTGAGTAGCTCTCCCTCGCAGGCTTTGGTGATTACCAATCTGGGCGGTGCCACCGGGAAGGAGGTGTGGGCCTACGCCGAGGCGGTGCAGCAGGCGGTGCAGCAGAAATTCGGCATCCGGCTCCGGCCGGAGGTGCTGGTTCCCGGTTTGCAGTAGCTGCTAAAAATTTTCTACCCACTTCCTTGCGTTCACAAACATCCCAATCCAGGGCGATACTTCGTCGGTGTTGTGCGATTGGGGGTAGTGAGCCCAGGTGAAGGGCGATATGGCCCTTTCGGGGTGTGGCATCATGGCCAGATGGCGACCGTCGGCACTGGCAATACCGGCAATTCCTTCGGGCGAACCGTTGGGGTTGGCCGGGTAGGCGTTGTAGCTGTATCGCACGGCCACGTTGTAGTTGGAGAGCGATCCGGGTAGGTTGAAACGCCCTTCGCCGTGGGCCACCCATACACCCAGGCGGCTTCCTTCCATAGCGCCCACAAATACCGAGTTGCTCTTTTCGATCTCGACATTCACAAAGCCGCTCTCAAACTTCATGGAGCGGTTGTGTTCCATGCGCGGTTTCTCCGTGGCATCGGGGGTAATGAGCCCCAGGTGGATCATCACCTGACAGCCGTTGCAGATGCCCAGGCTGAGGGTATCTTTCCGGGCGTAGAAGCGGTTGAGGGTTTCGCGGGCCTTTTCGTTGTAGAGGAAGGCACCTGCCCACCCTTTGGCCGAACCGAGCACGTCGGCGTTCGAAAAGCCGCCGGTAAAGACAATCAGATTGACATCGTCGAGGGTTTCGCGGCCCGACACCAGGTCGGTCATGTGTACATCCTTTACATCGAAGCCGGCCAGCCAGAGCGCCCAGGCCATTTCGCGTTCGCCATTGATCCCCTTTTCGCGGATAATGGCCGCCTTGATGCCCGAATTTTCGGTGCGGCGGGGGGTGATGGCGTACGAGGCAAAGCTGCCGGTATGCGTGGCGGGAAAGCGGAAGGAGAGGGGCTGAACCTTATAGTTTTGGAAACGTTCGGCAGCCAGGCCGTCGGCCGTTTGCAGATTATCGAGCAGATAGGAGCTGCGGAACCAGAGGTCGCGCAGGGCATCGATATCGAATTTGTATTTTTCGCCATGCAGGAAGATGCGGGCCACCCTCTTTTCGATCGGTTTTCCAATCAGCAGGGCGTCGATGCCATATTCGGCAAAGATCTCCATGACCCGAACCTGGTGTTGGCTCTCTATCTGGAGTACCCAGGCCGGATTTTCGCTGAAGAGTACCTTTACCGGATCTGTCTGGCCCAGTACGGAGAGATCGGCTTCGAGCCCTCCCTCTTTGTTGGCAAAACAGAGCTCCAGCAGGGTGGTGATCAGCCCCCCCGACGAAACGTCGTGTCCGGCCAGTACCAGCGACTGGTCTACCAGGGTCTGTACTGCGGTAAAGGCGTTGATCAGGGTTTGGGGCGAGGCAATGTCGGGGGCTTTGGCACCCAACATGCCGCGTGTTTGGGCAAACGAACTGCCGCCCAGTGTGAGGGGAGAACCCGAAAGATCTACGTAGAGCAGTACCGAATCGGCCGCACGCTTAATAACGGGGGTTACCGCTTTGCGGTAGTCGGTAATCTCGGCAACCGACGAGACCAGTAACGATCCGGGGGCCAGTACCTTTTGGCCGTCGGGGTATTTCTGGGTCATCGACATGGAGTCTTTTCCGGTGGGAATGTTAATCCCCAGGGCTATGCAGAAGTTGCTGGCGGCCTCGACGGCGCTGTAGAGACGGGCATCTTCGCCCTCGTTGCGGCAGGGCCACATCCAGTTGGCGCTGAGCGAAACCCCTTTCAGACCCCCTTCGATGGGGGCCCACACCATATTGGCCAGTGCTTCGGTAATGGCCAGGCGCGAACCGGCGGCGGCATCGAGAATGGCTGCAGCCGGGGCATGCCCGATGGAGGTGGCAATGGCACGGAAGCCGGAGTAGTCGATGGCGGTGATCCCCATATTGTTGAGGGGCAGCTGGATTTCGCCGGCGGTTTGCTGCATCACAATGCGGCCGGTAACCGAGCGGTCTACCTTGTTGGTGAGCCAGTCTTTGCAGGCAACGGCCTCAATTTGAAGAACTTGTGCTACATATTCGGTCAGCTTGCCGGTTTGGTACTCCACTTCGGGATAGCTTTCCAAAACCGACTGGTCGGTCATGATGGTTTTGGGGGTGCTTCCAAAGAAGTCGGCCATGGCCAGGTCTATCGGTTTCTGGCCGGTTTGGGTGTTGGTGCAGAGAAAACGGTGATCGCCGGTGGTTTCGCCGATTACATACATCGGGGCCCTTTCGCGTTCGGCAATGGCTTTTACTTTTTCTATGTCGGCGCTGCCAATCACCAGGCCCATCCGCTCCTGGCTCTCGTTGCCGATAATCTCTTTGGCCGAGAGGGTGGGATCGCCAACGGGCAGTTTGTCCATTTCGATGATGCCCCCTGTCTCTTCCACCAGTTCGGAGAGGCAGTTGAGATGGCCGCCGGCGCCGTGGTCGTGAATGGAGATGATGGGGTTGTTGTCGCTTTCGGCAAGGGCGCGGATGGCGTTGCAGACCCGCTTTTGCATTTCGGGATTGGAGCGCTGTACGGCATTCAGTTCTATGGCGTTGGCAAATTCGCCGGTGGCTACCGACGAAACGGCGCCGCCACCCATACCGATGCGGTAGTTGTCGCCGCCCATCAGGACTACTTTGTTGCCCTTTTGCGGTTTTGCTTTGAGACTGTAATCTTTGCGGGCGTAGCCTACGCCGCCGGCCATCATAATCACTTTATCGTACCCAAACTGTTTCCGGTTGTCGGCGTGTTCCAGGGTAAGCAGGCTGCCACAGATGAGGGGCTGCCCGAATTTGTTGCCGAAGTCGCTGGCGCCGTTCGAGGCTTTGATCAGGATCTCCTGCGGGTTCTGGTAGAGCCAGGGGCGGGCTGGGGCCTTCTCCCAGGGGCGATCTTCGCCCTGAAAGCGGGGGTAAGAGGTCATGTAGACCGCAGTACCCGCCAGCGGGAAGGAGCCCATTCCGCCGGCAACCCGGTCGCGGATTTCGCCGCCGCTGCCGGTGGCTGCACCGTTAAAGGGCTCAACCGTGGTGGGGAAGTTATGGGTTTCGGCTTTGAGGGCGATAACGGTCTCAACCTCTTTCTGTTCATAGAGGGAGGGTTCGTGCCCCTTTTCCGGTTTAAAGAGGTGGGCTTTGGGCCCCTCAATGAAGGCGCAGTTGTCTTTGTAGGCCGATACGATGCGGTTGGGGTGAGCCGATGAGGTGTCGCGGATAAGCCGGAAAAGGGTTTTGGGCATCTCCTGGCCGTCGATGACAAAGGTGCCGTTAAAGATTTTGTGGCGGCAGTGTTCTGAGTTTACCTGCGAAAAGCCGAAGATTTCGCTGTCGGTGAGTTTGCGACCCAGTTTTTGGGAGAGCCCGTTGAGGTAGTCGATCTCTTCGGGGCTGAGGGCCAGCCCTTCGGCCTCGCTGTAAGCGGAAATATCGTCGATTTCGAGGATGGGTTCGGGTTTGCGATCTATGGTAAAGAGCTGCTGGTTCAGGGATTTGAAATGAGCCTGCAGCATCTTGTCGAAGGTGGCTTCGGTTTGGGGGGTAGAGGGCCGGAAGAGTTCTATCCGTTCTATCCCGGTAATGTTCATGTTTTGGGTAATCTCTACCGCCGTGGTGCTGAAGGGGGTGATCATCTCGCGACGGGGCCCGATAAAGGGTTGGTCGATAGATGCTTCACGGCAGAGGGTGGCACCGTCGAAGAGCCATTCCAGCGCGGAGAGATGCATAGGTTCGAGAGGCGCTTTGCTCTGAACGGCCAAAATATGGTTTTCGGGCGTACGAAAGAAGAGGATCATAGGCATAGTATTGAGTGGGGCAAAGGTACAACTACCCCGGCACATATTTGGAATGGGGTACCTAAAAATAGCAAAAGTTACCAACACTATAGTTTGCCGAAATGGCGAAAAAGGGGCTATTTTTGTAGCAATTACATA
>JBFWIG010000118.1:0-7325 GCA_050256115.1 Bacteroidales bacterium
TGTGCTCTTCCGATCTGTTATGCCCACAGGCGGCGTAGAACCCACCGAACCCAACCTCAAAAGTTGGTTCGATGCAGGCGTAACCTGCGTAGGCATGGGCTCAAACCTCTTCCCCTCCGAAGTGATCAAAGCCGGCGAATGGGACAAAATCACCACCAAAGTTGCCGAAACCCTCGCCATCATCAACACCCTCAAAAAATAGTCCTCCCCCCTTCGCACCAACGCATTTCCGTGCTTACACGTATAACTGATTCACCAATAATCCTTCGCGCAAAGCGCATCACCAGAGCACCAGCGCGAAGCGCATCTCTAGAGCACCAGCGCGAAGCGCATCTCTAGAGCACTAGAGCAAAGCGCATCACTAGAGCACCAGCGCACTAAAGCACTACTCCCATGGCCTCCAAACCCCTCCCCCTCCCCCTGCTCTTTTTCTGTTCTCTTTGCCTTCTCAGCCTTTCGCTGATGGGCCAGCAGCCTGTTACCCACACAGACGAATCGAAGGTTCCGGCTTATCTGCTGCTGCCCGATCCGCTCACGTTAGAGAATGGAGAGGAGGTGGAAGATGCGGCCGCGTGGCAAAACAGACGTCGGCCGGAGGTGTTGAGCCTCTTCGAGACGCATGTCTATGGCCGAACGCCGAAGCAAATGCCGGCTACGGCTTATCGGGTTGTGGAAGAAGATCGGAATGCACTTAATGGAATGGCTATCCGTAAGCAGGTGGTTATTTCGTTTCCGGGGGCAGCTGCCTCGAAATCGATTCTGGTGTTGATCTATCTGCCAAAAAACGCCAAAAGAGTACCCCTCTTCGTTGGGCTGAATTTTCAGGGAAACCCTTCGGTTCACACCGATGAGGCGATTCTTACTCCCCAACAGGTGGAGAAATGGATGCAAAAGGGAGGCGTAAAAGGAGGAATAAGCGCTACAGCATCGGTGATTGCAGCCCAATCGGGTATTGCTCCGGAATCGATCATTAGAGGGGCACAGGCCGGTCGATGGCCCATTGAGGAGATTTTGAAAAGAGGGTACGGAGTGGCCACTGCCCATTACCAACAAATTTATGCCGACAAGGCCGATGGGTTCAGCGAAAGTCTGGCCACCCTCTTTTACAAGGAGGGGCAGAAACCCGGCCCCGATGAATGGGGGGCTATAGGCGTGTGGGCCTGGGGTCTGAGTAGAATTCTCGACTATGTAGAAACCGATAAAACCATGGATGCTAAACGGGTGGTTTTGCATGGACACTCCCGGTTAGGCAAAGCAGCCCTGTGGGCCGGAGCCCTCGATAGTAGGTTTGCGATAGTGGTCTCGAATAATTCGGGTTGCGGCGGGGCTGCGCTCTCACAGAGAGGGTTCGGCGAAACTGTCGAGCGGATTAACAGCTCCTTTCCCCATTGGTTTTGCACAAATTTTAGAGAGTACAATAAGAACGAACGAGCCTTACCGGTAGATCAACACCAACTGATTGCCCTGATTGCGCCTCGCCCGGTTTATATAGCCAGCGCTTCCGAAGATTTATGGGCCGACCCCAAAGGCGAATTTCTTTCGGGGGTATACGCATCGGAGGTCTA
Organism: Bacteroidales bacterium; assembly: GCA_050256115.1. Lineage (GTDB taxonomy): Bacteria > Bacteroidota > Bacteroidia > Bacteroidales > UBA4181 > JAQVSH01. The sequence goes on from JBFWIG010000118.1 coordinate 1,566, forward strand.
TAATCTCTTTGGCGTTGAAGGGCTTTCGGGCCAATCGGTTCCACCGTTGCACACCCCTTCTATGGGGTATGTGGGATACCATATCCGCGAGGGAAAGCACGATATAACCCTCTACGACTGGCAACAATACATGAACTTTGCCGATAAATATCTTTCAAAATAACCCCAATTAACCACTCAAATCGTATGAAAAAACAAAGCACATTTCTGCTGCTGTTAGGGCTGGCTCTCTGTATGCCTATGCAAGCACAATGGACCGATCTCTTTAACGGGAAGAATTTAAAAGGCTGGAAACAACTTAACGGAAAGGCGCCCTACAAGGTAGAAGAGGGTGCCATTGTGGGTACCAGCAAAATGAATGAAGCCAACTCCTTTCTCTGCACCGAAAAAACCTACGGCGACTTTATTCTCGAACTGGAGTGTAAGGTAGACGACGGACTGAACTCGGGCATCCAGTTCCGCAGCCAGAGCCGAAAAGAGTATAACAACGGGCGGGTTCACGGGTATCAATATGAACTCGATCCTTCCGAAAGAGCTTGGAGCGGAGGTATTTACGATGAGGCTCGCCGCGGATGGCTCTATAACCTCGAACACAATAAGCCGGCCCAGACTGCTTTCAAAAACGGCGAATGGAATAAGGTGCGAATCGAAGCCATAGGAAACGAAATCCGTACCTGGTTAAACGGAATTCCGTGCGCCAATATTCTCGACAACAAAGATCCGGAGGGTTTTATCGCGCTGCAGGTACACTCCATTGGCGATGCCAAACTGGAAGGGAAGCGTGTAAGCTGGAAAAATATCCGCATCTACACCGGAAATATGGCCGGAGAGAAGACACCCGACTGGGGTTCGGTGGCTCAGATAAACTGTATAGACAACTCCATCTCGCCTGCCGAAGCCAAAGAGGGGTGGAAGCTGCTCTGGGACGGACAAACAACAAACGGCTGGCGTGGAGCCCGCCTCGACAAATTCCCCGCAAAGGGATGGGTTATCGAAAATGGCGAGTTGGTGGTTCTCTCGGCTGCAGGTGGCGAAGCGGCTAACGGCGGCGACATTGTAACTATCGAGAAGTATGGCGATTTTGTAATGAAGGTAGATTTCAAACTCACCAAAGGGGCCAACAGTGGTATCAAATATTTTGTCGATCCCGGACTCAATAAAGGCGAAGGATCGGCCATCGGTTGCGAATATCAGCTGCTCGACGATGCCGTTCATCCCGATGCTAAGGCTGGCGTTAAGGGAAACCGTACACTGGGTTCGCTTTACGACCTGATTACCGCCTCTGCCGATAAGCCCTTTAAAGGAATCGGCACCTGGAACACCGCCATGGTGGTATGTAAAGGGACCAAAATTGAGCATTGGCTCAATGGGGTAAAGATTCTTGAGTATGAAAGAAACAACCAGATGTGGCGCGCGTTGGTTGCCTACAGTAAATACAAAGATTGGCCCAACTTTGGCGAAGCTGTTACAGGTCATCTGTTGTTGCAGGATCACGGCGACGAAGTCCGCTTTAAAAACATTAAGATAAAGACCCAATAATCAGATCCTTATACTCTTCTCCTCAGGGCAAAGAGCACACCTACATCTTACTAACAAGTCGCTTATAATGAATCAACTATTTAGTATACAGGGCAAAGTGATTGTCCTTACCGGAGGTGCCGGTATTCTGGGCACAGCCATGGCTCGCCATTTTGCTTCGGAGGGAGCCACTGTGGTGATTCTAGACCGCAACGAAGTGGCCGGCGAGGCACTAGCAGCAGAGATTGGCCAAACAGGGGGCAATGCCCTCTTCCTCAAAACCGATGTATTAAACCGCGAGGTACTCGAACAGAACCGCGAGGCCATTGTGTCGGCGTATGGCCGGATCGACATACTGATAAATGGAGCCGGCGGCAATATGGCCGGCGCCACCATTCCGCCCCAAAAAACCATCTTCGACCTCGAAGTGGATGCCTTTAAAAAGGTGGTAGATCTCAACCTGTTCGGGACAGTATTGCCCACCATGGTCTTTGTAAAGGCTATGGTGCCGCAGAACGAGGGGTGCGTGATAAATATCGCCTCCGAATCGGCATTTCGGCCCCTCACCCGGGTGGCCGGTTATGGAGCGGCCAAAGCGGCAGTTGCCAACTTCACCAAATATATGGCAGGCGAACTGGCCCTTAAATTTGGACCCGGATTCAGAGTAAACGCCATCGCCCCCGGATTCTTCATCACCGAACAGAACCGCGACCTCCTCCTCAACCCCGACGGATCGTACACCGATCGAGCCCGAACCATACTGGCTCACACCCCGTTCGGACGCTTTGGCCAACCCGAAGAGCTCTTTGGCACCATGCAATGGCTCATGAGCGACGCCTCGAAATTCGTAACCGGAACCATCACCCTGGTAGACGGCGGCTTTGACGCCTTCTCCATCTGATACGGCCTTGGGCACTGGAGCAGAAAAGAGGTGCTCTAGTGCTGAAAAAAGGTGCTCTAGTGCTGAACAGAGGTGCTCTAGTGCTGCGCTGGCGCGCAAAAAACAAAAAACAAAAAAAAACAAAAAAAAACAATGAATCAACGCTTTAGGTAATAATACACGCTCAATACACTAGAGCTCTTGTGCGAAGCACATCTGCACTCGAAGCGCACAGCGCTTCGAAGCACCAGAGCACTAATCTCTGCATTAGAGCACTCGAAGCGCACAGCGCTTCGAAGCACTAGAGCTCTTGTGCGAAGCACATCTGCACTCGAAGCGCACAGCGCTTCGAAGCACTAGAGCACTAATAATTATTCACTAATCACTTAGATGTTATGTTTTTATGCGAACAAACCTGGCGATGGTACGGGCCAAACGATCCCATCTCGCTGCAAGATATACGGCAAACCGGGGCAACCGGCGTTGTACACGCGCTGCACCATATTCCTAACGGGGAGGTGTGGAGTGTTGAGGAGATCTCGAAGAGGCAACAGCTAATTGCCGATGCCGGCCTGGTTTGGTCGGTGGTTGAGAGTGTGCCGGTTCATGAACAGATTAAAACCCGCACGGGGCAGTATGCAAGGTATATCGAGAACTATAAAGCGTCGGTGAAAAACCTGGGAAAATGCGGCATTAAGGTGGTTACCTACAACTTTATGCCTGTTCTCGACTGGACACGTACCGATCTGGCCTATACGCTGCCCGACGGTTCGAAGGCGTTGCGCTACGAAAGGGCTGCCTTTCTGGCGTTCGACCTCTTCATCCTTAAACGGCCTGCCGCTATGCAGGAGTATGCGCCCCAAGAGATTGAGAAGGCGCGGAAACGGTTCGAAAGCATGAGCCCCGAAGAGCTGCATACGCTTACCCGCAATATGATTGCCGGTCTGCCCGGCTCGGAAGAGAGCTTCACCCTCGAACAGTTCCAGGCAGCGCTCGATACCTATAAAGGGATCGATGCCGAAAAACTTCGGTCGCATCTGATTGCCTTTATCAAAGAGATTGCACCGGTTGCCGATGAGGCCGGGGTTAAAATGGTAATTCACCCCGACGATCCTCCCTACCCTATCCTGGGGCTGCCGCGGATTATGAGCACCGAAGCCGATTTCGAGGCGTTGGTTAACGCCGTGCCGAATCGCTCTAACGGGCTCTGCTTCTGTACCGGCTCGTTTGGCGTTCGATCCGATAACCAACTGGCCAATATTCTCGAGAAATGGGGCGAAAGAATTGATTTTGTGCATCTTAGAAGCACGCAACGCGATGAAGAAGGCAATTTTTATGAGGCTAACCACCTGGAGGGCGATGTTGATATGTACGGGGTGATGAAAAATCTGCTGCTGCTGCAACAACGCAGAGGCTGCTCCATTGCCATGCGACCCGATCACGGCCATCAGATGCTCGACGACCTGCATAAAAAGAGTAATCCCGGATACTCTTGTATTGGGCGGATGAAGGGTTTGGCCGAATTGCGGGGCCTCGAGTTGGGGATAGCAAAATCGCTGTTCGGCAGCCGCGGGTAACCGATTTTCGCGTGCGCGGGCTACTCTGATTGCCTTGAATTGTGTATCTTGCACCATCATTCAAGCTATATGGATATTCTGATAACCCGCGTTTGGCTCGAGGGCCGGAAGGCTCACATTGCCATTGAGGGAAACCGCATTTGTAGCATTACTTTTGGAGAGGAACCTTTCTATCCGGAGGCTCAAGTGATTGACGGCCATAACATGGCAGTTATCCCGGGGTTTGTGAATGGGCATACCCACGCGGCCATGACCCTGCTCCGGGGTTATGCCGACGATATGCCGCTCGACGAATGGCTGAAGACCAAAATCTGGCCCCGCGAAGCACGGCTCACACCGGAAATGATCTATCAGGGCAATCGACTTGCCTGTCTGGAGATGATTAAGTCGGGGACCACCTCTTTTGTCGATATGTACTTTCAGCGGAAAGAGGGGGTTCGTGCAGCAGAAGAGATGGGGTTGCGCTCTCACCAGCCTTACCTCTTAATGGACTTTCATAATCCCGAGCGGGCGCTTGCTATGCAGCGTGAAGCCGAAGAGGCGTACTACGATTCGTTGGGAGAGTCGCCTTCGGGGCTTACGCAATTTGCGCTGGCAGCTCACAGTGTTTATGTTGTTTCGGCCGCTTCGCTCCAATGGATTGCAAAGTTTTCGGAAAGCCGGCAACTCCCGGTACACATTCACCTCTCCGAAACCGAATCGGAGGTGGCCGATGCGATGAAGAACTTCGGAAAGAGTCCGGTTCGATACCTGGCCGATCTGGGTTTTCTCTCGCCCAGGGTCATCGCATCACATGCCCTTTGGCTTTCGTCCGAAGATATCGACATACTTGCCGAACACGACGTGAAGGTGATACACAATCCCGCTTCAAATCTAAAACTGGCGTCGGGTTATCGCTTTCTTTATAACGAGTTGCGCGATAAGGGCGTCTGCGTGGGCTTGGGAACCGACGGCTGTTCGTCGTCGAACAATCTCGACATGATGGAGGCGATGAAACTGGCCACTCTACTGCAAAAAGCCTGGCGATCAGACTCTTCTGCTTTGCCGGCAGCAGAGGTTTTTGCCTTGGCCACTGCCAACGGCGGTGCCATTATGAACCGACCGCTAGGGATTATTAAGGAGGGCGCTTTGGCCGACCTGGTGCTGGTCCGCCTTGATCAACCCGCCTTTACCCCCAATTTCCATTTTGTCTCTAATCTGGTATACTCGGGCAACAGCTCGAGTGTAGATAGTGTGATATGCAACGGGAAAATACTGATGCAGAACCGGATTGTACCCGGCGAAGAGGCCATTCTGGCAGAGGCTCGCGAAACCGCATTTCGATTGGTGGCCGACGACCCTGAGTGAAGAGAGGATCACCGAAACCAAACACGAAAGCCGAAACAACGAAACAACGAAAACCGAACAACCAACAACAAACGCCGAAATCCGAAATCCGAAACTACAATATAGAACCTGAAGCTGATTGTTTATGAAGAAAAAAATTGCCCGGTACCGCGAAGCGGCCGATTATATTGCTTCGCGCCTCACAAACATCCCTAAAACCGCCATTGTACTGGGTACCGGTCTGAGCCGGATAGCCCGAAAACTGGAAGACGCCGTAATCCTGCCCTACAGCACCCTTCCCCACTTTGCCCCCTCTACCTCCGATGGCCATCCCGGAAATCTGGTATGTGGAATCATGGGAGGTGTTCCGGAGCTGCTCCTGCAGGGACGGGTTCATCTGTATGAAGGCTACCCGATGGAACAGGTGATTCTGCCTGTGAGAGTTATGCATTTTCTGGG
>JBFWIG010000119.1:0-7297 GCA_050256115.1 Bacteroidales bacterium
GTTTGCAGACGAACCGTCGGGCAATCTCGATTCGCACAACAAAGAGGAGCTCCATAACCTCTTTTTTACGCTCTGCAGCCATTTTGGGCAAACCTTTGTGATAGTTACCCACGACGAACATCTGGCCGCCAAATCGCATCGGAAACTCACCATGCAAGACGGACTAATTCTGTCTGAAGAGCAACCATTTGCGCGAGATGCGCAAGTGCTCTAATGCATTGAAGCGCATTTGCGCTTTGAGTGCTCTAGTGCTGCGCTTCGCGCGGGTGAAATAGTGATGTGCTGATGTGCTGATTTTGGTGACGCAGAATGTAGCCGTTTGGAGGTAGTTACCTCCAATTAGGCGGAAACAAGCGGTTTTCGCGCTTGCGCGTTTCCTGTCTTTAGAGCACTAGAGCATTAGAGCACTAGAGCATTAAAAAACAGGCCGTCGCACGATGAGTTCATCAGCGACGGCCTGTTTTATCTTTTCCCACGAATCCGATGTCCGATAGAAGGTCGGAACAGTAAGAATGGTTCCCGAAACGGGTAACTATTTCTTATTGTAGTTCTTGTAACGACTCATGAACTTGTCGACACGACCGGCAGTATCTACCAGCTTCATTTTGCCGGTATAGAACGGATGCGACGTATTGGAGATTTCAAGCTTAATCAACGGGTATTCAACTCCGTCGATATCAATGGTTTCTCTGGAAGCAGCGGTCGAGCGGGTAATGAAGGTATGTTCGTTCGACATGTCCTTGAATGCCACCAATCTGTAGTTTTTCGGATGCAGGTCCTTTTTCATTGCGGTTATGCCTTAAGAGATTCTATTTTCACAAATGGTTTGCAAAGGTACAGTTTGTTAGCAAATAACCAAAAGATTCTTTGCATTTTATTCGCTAATTACTTTCTCTGCCGAGCTGCTTTCGAAGGGGGGGAGCCCTTCCCTAAGTGTGCAAAAATAATAAATGTTTCCTTTGGAGAGTTCGGCCGAATTTTCCACCTTTAGAAAATGGTTACTAACTCGCTTTTCATGGAAATGCTGCCTATCATTGAGCAAGATCCTCTTCTTGAACCCTACGCCGATCAGATTATCGGCCGGCTGCAAGGGGCTTCGGCAAGGGAGCTCTCGTTGACCGGTGGCGCAGGGCTCTCAGATTTTGCCTGTGGACATCACTATTTCGGAGTACATCGTACTGCTACGGGATGGGTTTTCAGAGAGTGGGCTCCCAATGCAACCCAGATTTTTCTTGTGGGTAACTTTTCTTCCTGGCAGGCACTACCCGAATTTGCCTTTACCCCTCTTTCGGAAGGTCGGTGGGAGCTCCATATTTCGCACCCGGAAATTGGTCACGAAACCCTCTATAAGCTGCTTATCCGGTGGGAAGGGGGTGAAGCCGAACGAATACCTGCCTGGTGTAGGCGTGCTGTCCAGGATATGGATACCCTCCTCTTCACGGCTCAGATATGGGATCCGCCAAAGCCCTACAAGTGGCTTTACGATACGGTATCCGCCTCGGGCAGTGAAGCTCCGCTTATCTACGAAGCCCACGTGGGTATGGCCACAGAAGCCTATCGTATTGGTACCTTCGACGAGTTTCGTACCCTTGTATTGCCGAGGGTTGTGGCCTCCGGCTATAATACGCTCCAGTTGATGGCTGTTCAGGAGCACCCCTATTACGGCTCTTTTGGCTATCATGTGTCGAACTTCTTTGCAGTGAGCTCGCGCTTTGGCACCCCCGATCAACTGAAACAACTCATTGATCAAGCGCACAGCTTTGGCATCAGAGTGATTATGGATCTGGTGCACTCCCATTCCGTAAAGAACGAGTTGGAAGGGTTAAACCACTACGATGGCACTGAATACCAGTTTTTTCACAGTGGATCCCGGCGTAACCATCCGGCATGGGACTCTCTTTGCTTCGATTACCGAAAATCTGAGGTACTTCACTTCCTCCTCTCCAATTGCCGTTTCTGGCTTGAGGAGTATCATCTTGACGGTTTTCGGTTTGATGGGGTTACCAGCATGCTCTATACCCACCACGGACTGGATCGCGACTTTACCGGGTACGAGCTCTATTTCGACGGCAGCGACGATCCTGATGCCATTAACTACCTTATACTGGCCAATAAACTAATCCATCAATTCAAGCCGGGGGCGCTTACTGTGGCAGAAGAGATGAGTGGCATGCCCGGCATTGCCTCTCCCTACCATAAAGGCGGATTCGGATTCGATTACCGGCTGGCCATGGGTACCCCCGACTACTGGATTAAACTGGTGAAAGATCTGCCCGATGAGGCCTGGAACATGGGCGAACTCTACTATGAACTCTCCCGAAAGCGACAGGACGAACAAACGGTGGGCTATGCCGAATCGCACGACCAGGCTTTGGTGGGCGATAAAACCCTCTTATTTCGCCTTATAGATAAAGAGATTTATACAGGGATGTCGCGTACCGACCAAAGTGCTGTGGTTGACCGGGGTATTGCTTTGCACAAGATGATTCGGCTTATCACCCTCTCTACTGCGGGTAACGGTTATCTCAACTTTATGGGGAATGAGTTTGGTCATCCCGAATGGATCGATTTTCCCCGTCTTGGCAACAATTGGTCGTATGCCCATGCCCGCAGGCAGTGGAGTCTTGTGGATAACCCATCGCTGCGCTTCCGGGATCTGGCCGCTTTCGATCGCGATATGATTCGGCTACTGGGCAGTGCAGAGGCTCGTTTTTTTGAAGGAGAGCCAGAATTGATGCACGAAAATAACGATGGGAAGGTGCTGGTCTTTGCGCGGAGCGGATTACTGTTTGTATTTAACTTTCATCCCTTTATCTCCTATTCCGACTATGGCCTTGATGTGAGTCCGGGGAAATACCGTATTGTACTCTCGACCGATGCCCCTGAATATAGTGGTTTCGATAGAGTCGACACAGTCATGGCCTACTTTACCAGCAATATCCACCCCGAGAAGCCTATGGTAAATCACTTCCTTAAACTCTACCTGCCGGCTCGCTGCGGTTTGGTATTGCGCAAAGAGCCCACCCGGAGTACCCGCGACCTCCTCCTTTCAATGGGATAGTCCCGCTGCCTGTAATAACTTTCGCCGGACGAAGAAGCGTGTCCGGCAGGTTACCTGCGCATTGATGAGCACTTGCAGGGAGGCAGGTTATACTTCCTGTAAAGGGAGCGGTGCGAAGTGCAACTCGCCAGCAATACAAGGAGTGCCAGTAGAAACAGGAGCGGGAAAATAGATCTCTTCACAATCGGCATTTTACGGTTTCATGTCGAGCGTAATCCTGACAGCCTCTTCCAGATAGATATCCTTCTTAATGGAGTTGATCCAGCGTGTATTGCGCTGTCTCTGCACCGAGTCGGCCGGATCGGCCTGATCTTTAGCCAGAGGTCTGATATCGAGCGAATTCTGGCGAGTGTTCAGCTTGTCGAACCGGTCCGAAATTTTCTTGCGTTCCTGCTCGCGCTGCACGAAAGCCTGGTAGTTGAGTGAAACCTTTGTTTGATCTCTCTGGGTCTTTACCTCCTGCAACTCTTGTGAGAGCAGTGTAAATTCGGCCGAGGTAGCCACTCGTTCGCGGGCTCTCTCAATGGCCTTCTGTACCAGATCTTGTTTAGACCAGATTTTATAGTTGGCAGGTTTAATCTCGGTCCATGCCAGCGGGAACTCTTCGCTCTTCTCGCCAATGTCCATAACGCTGTAAAGATCGGGCAGAACTACATCCGATTTTACCCCCATCAACTGCGTAGAACCTCCGTTAATTCGGAAAAACTTCTGAATGGTGAGAAAGAGCGAGCCCAGATTGGGTTTCGGAGCGTTAGTGTTCGACAACCTCACCATCTCGTCCAGATCCATAATGGTCTGCACTGTCCCTTTGCCAAAGCTGGCGGGGCTTCCTACAATTACCGCACGTTTGTAATCCTGCAGCGCGGCAGCTACAATCTCCGAAGCAGAGGCACTTAATGGATTAATCATCACCACCATACTCCCATCGTAACGTACGGCAGGATCGGTGTCTGAGAGAACCCGCGAGCGTCCGTCGCGCGAATGAACCTGCACAATAGGGCCGCTCTCAATAAAGAGGCCGGCCATCTGCACTGCATCGGGAAGCGAGCCCCCGCCATTATTCCGAAGATCGAGGATCAGGCCGCTGATATTTTCGGTACGCAACTTTTCAATCTCCGCTGCCACATCCGCGGCACTGAAGCGGCCCGAGCCGGAGTTGTTCATATCGGCGTAAAACTTGGGCAGATTGATATACCCTACTCTTGCTTTACTGATTGAATCAACCAGAATTGCCGATTTGGCATAGGTCTCCTCAATCACCACAACTCCACGAGTAATGGTAATATCCTCTACCGATCCGTCGATATGTCTTACCGAAAGGGTTACTTTAGAATTTTTTTTGCCCCGGATCAACTTAACCGCATCGTCTATGCGCATTCCGTACAGATCTTTTCCTTCTGCCTCACCCTCTTGGGTAACCTTCATAATGAGGTCGTTCACTTTTAAATCGCCCTGCAGCCAAGAGGGACTTCCAGGCACAATGTCTACCACCTTAACATAGTTCTCGCTGGCCTGAAGCGTAGCCCCAATTCCCTCGAATTGCCCCGACATCGTGATGTCGAAATCCTCCTTCTCCTTAACCGGAAGATACTGCGTATGGGGATCGTACACCGCCGTAATGGCATTCAGGTAGAGCGCAAACATATCGTTGTCGTTCTGCTGCGAAAGGCGGGAGAAGTAGTCGGTATAGAGTTTGGCTACATCTTTTCTGGCCTCGACTTCCAGCTGCTCAACAGGCTTAATGGTTACCGTATCTGAACGCTCTCTGGCTGCTTTCTGTGCCGTTTCGGTTTCGTAAATTTTGGTCACAATCTGATAACGAAGGGCTTGCTCCCAACCAAGCTTCAGATGAGCATCGTTTTGGGCAAAGCGGGCCTTTTTTGCATCGGTTTCGAAGGTGTCGTTTTTGGTGAGATCTACCGGTTTCGACAGAATCTCAGCGCAGATGGTCTCAGCATCCTTTAAACGCTGGCGATACATTTTTACGGCGGTATTAAAGAAGTTAAACTGCCCGTTTAGCACCTCATCGTCTATATGGTGCTTAAATGCCGCCAGTTTCTCCATATCGCCGGCAGTAAAGAAACGCTTTCCGTAATCCAGGTTGGTAACAAACGAGGTATAAACATTTTCGGAGAATCCGTTATTAATCTCCTGGGGCATATAGTGGCCGTAGTCGAGTGCCTTAAGCACCAACTGGATCAGAATCTCATCTTTCCCCTCGCGGTTACAGTGGGTATACGAAACCAGTACAATGCCCAGAAAAAGAGCCAGTACGGGGAGAAGAATGCGGTTCCGGATTTGTCGGACAGAGCGCTTTGTCATCATGATACTACATTTTAAGAGTCGACCAGATTTCCCAGGCCCGGTCTGCCTGCAGATATAACATTTTCAGCCCGTTTTCGGTTATGGCTCCCTGTTGGGCAGCCTTGCTGAGAAAGAGAGTCCGATCCGGATTGTAAATGAGATCGAATACCAAATGTCGGGCCGATATAGCCTCGTATGGAATGGGCGGGGCGTGATGAATATTTGGCGACATCCCAACCGGCGATGTGTTAATAATAATCGGGAAGCCGGCAATATCACCGGGGGTCAGGGCATCGTAGCTGGCATATACACCCGGGCCCTCTGTGCGAGAAACCGAAGCCGCTTCAATGCCTTTCTGAGCCAATACATACTTCACCGCTTTAGCGGCACCGCCGGTTCCCAGTACCAGTGCCCGTGTGTGGTGGGGCTGCAGGAGCGGGGTGAGTGCTGCCGAGAACCCATAGGTGTCGGTGTTGTGGCCGGTAAGAGAAATATGCGGCCCCTTCCGATCTATGGCAATGGTATTCACAGCCCCTACTGCCTTGGCCTCGTCCGAAAGGTGGTCGAGAAAAGGGATAATGGCCTCTTTATAGGGGATAGTTACATTCAGACCGCATAACGAATCCTCCGATTCTACAAAGGCCCTGAAGCCGGTAAGATCGGGCATCGGAAAAAGCCGATATGATGCGTTGGTAATCTTCTCGCGCGCGAACCGGCTGCCAAAATAGTCGGCAGAGAACGAATGAGAGAGCGATTGCCCGATTAGTCCGAAACACCTCATGAAGCTTGTTTTGTGGGTTTTCTGAAAGCAGATATCACCAGCCAGATTACAAAAAGTATGCCTAAGACCAGAAGCCCGTAGCTCAACTCTTTATAGTAAAGCTCAAACAGCTCTTGCTTTGACTGTAAATAATAACCCAGCAGTGCCAGCAGAATATTCCAGATTCCGGCACCTAACGCAGTGTATAGGATAAATGGGGCCACAGGCATCTTTGCCAGCCCGGCAGGGATAGAGATGAGTTGCCGGATGCCCGGAATCAGCCTGCCGATAAAGGTAGAGATATTGCCGTTTTTTATAAAATAGGCCTCTGCTTTCTTAACCTTCTCGGGAGTAATCATACAGAGACGGGCAAAGCGTGTTTCGGAAAAGGAGTAGACCAGCATCCTGCCCAGGCTTTTAGCCAGGTAATAGTTGGCCAGTGCACCTATAATAGCCCCTAATGTACCAAAAAGAATTACCAGAAAGAGGTTCAGTTCACCCTGAGCAGCCTTCCAGGCTGCCGGTGGGATCACCGCCTCGGAGGGGAAGGGAATAAACGAACTCTCTATCACCATTAAAAGCGTAATGGTATAGTAGTTCATATGTTCCATGTACCAAGCTACCAGCGTATTGTAAATCTCCATCAGACAGTTTTATTTCTGTTTCAGCGCTTGCAGTTCGGCAGGCAGATAAGAGAAGAAGGTGTCACCCCGTAATCCCAGCCTCAGTGCCTCGAGTGCAACCACCTCCTGCGAGGCAATATTACCCAGATTAACATTGGCGCCCAGCAGATTTATAAAATAGACCTGTTGTGGCTTATTGGGGGCCTCCCATAACACTTTGTTTGCGCCCACCTTCTCTACAATCTGTGTAATCAGCTCCTTATTGGCCGATGCATCAGAGTGGTAAATACCGGACGTGCCGCTTTCTCGTGCTTCGGCAATTACCTTCCAGGCTCCTGCACTCAGCTCGGTCTCCATCTGTTATACCCACTCCTCGTTGGGAATCTCAACACCGGCCACCTTCGAACCCACCTCCGAGAGTACCGTAACCTGCCCGGAGAGGCAACGGATATACGCCATCTTTTGGTCGTGTGCTAGATTCATCGAGCCATCCGAAACTTCGGCCGTTTCGAGGCCGAAATCATCGAGCATCTTGCGGTAGTGGTCATA
>JBFWIG010000120.1:0-7273 GCA_050256115.1 Bacteroidales bacterium
ATTTTCTACAGTTACGTCCAGTTCGATGGTTACCTGTTGACGTACTTTATATCCAACAAAAACCTTGGTGCTTTTCTTCCATTCGTGCTCAAGGTCAAAATCCAAATCGACCACATGAATATGCTCTTTTTTAATTTTCACCTCCTTTGTTAAACTGTACAAACTTGCCATATCAACGTTAATACTCTCGAGCGAATGCTCCATAGTGTCGGATGTACATTCCAAAGCAATCTCAATCGTAACAACGTCGGGCTTAACCAAAATCCTTGAATACCCCGAAGTCGAAATAATGTACTCTTTTTCTTTGATGCTGGTCATGGTTAAATCTCCTAATAACTTGAATGTTAAATGATTATAATGAATTGGATCAAGAAATCGGAAAAACTCAGGATGTAATACATCCATGATGATCCTATTCATTGCATGTGTGTGATACAAATTTCGCATCCCCCACTCCGGAATTCGCGGAGTGAGTGTCTTACAATTCGTTTTATCGCGGTGAAAAAACATTTTATTCACCGCATAATTGCGGCATATAATTTGTATATTTACCGCAGATATATCATTAAGTGATGGCTACATATATTTACGAGCATAACAACTGGACAGATTTTTCGTGGCAGGATAAGGCCATAAATGTCGTATTTGGTGAGGTACGGCTTATGCAAGGGAAAATAATAGGACAAATGAACGCTTTGGGCTTTTCTACTAAAGAAGAGGCCACACTTACAGCCTTAACCTTAGACGTGGTAAAATCATCAGAAATAGAAGGTGAATTGCTCAATTACGAACAAGTACGTTCGTCCATTGCAAGACGTTTGGGTATCAACACTGCAGGAGTTGTTCCGAGCAGCCGCCACATCGAAGGAGTGGTAGAAATGATGCTCGATGCCACTCAACGATACGCCTTACCATTAAACGAAAAACGCTTGTTTGGTTGGCATGCAGCACTTTTCCCTACAGGGTACAGTGGCCCATATTCAATAGAAGTGGGTAGATACCGCACCGGCGAAATGCAAGTGGTTTCGGGCGCCATGGGCAAAGAAAAAATCCATTATAAAGCCGTAAAACCTGAATGGGTGAAAACGGAAATGGACAAGTTCCTGGATTGGTTCAACAACGATACCCGACTTGACCCTGTTTTAAAAGCAGCCATCGCACACTTTTGGTTTATCATCATCCACCCCTTTGATGACGGTAACGGTAGAATTGGAAGAGCCATTGCCGATATGTTGCTTGCCCGTGCCGAAGGCAGTGGAGAGCGTTTTTACAGTATGTCAAGCCAAATCTTAACCGAACGTAAACGCTATTACGAAGTGTTGCAAAAGGTGCAACATAGTTCGGGCGACATTACCGAATGGCTCGACTGGTTTTTGCATTGTCTTAAAAACGCTATGCTCGCCACCGAAAATACTACCCGGAAAATATTGCGCAAAGCGGAGTTTTGGAAAATTCATGAACATACCCCCATCAACGAGCGCCAACGCTTTATCCTTAACAAACTCTTTGACGATTTTGAAGGAAAACTACAAACCTCGAAATGGGCTAAAATTGCCAAAACATCTACCGACACGGCATTACGTGACATAAAAGACTTAGTAGAAAAAGGTATTCTGCAACAAGCTGACGAAAGAGGACGAAATGCCAACTACGAATTAATAGATTTCCAATCGGAATAACCACAGGCTTGTAATGGAGAATATCAAGCAGCAATATATGGTTAATTGTTTTGGTACTCAAAGGATATTGAGTAAATTTGCTCATGGTATTGAGTAAATTATTTCATAATGTACGAACGTGCTTATTTAAAGCAGGTTAAGTCAAGAATAGAAGAGCCGCGAAAGTTTATTCAGGTCATTCTTGGGCCTCGCCAAGTGGGTAAAACTACTATGGTGAGCCAGTTATTGTCGCAATTGTCCATATCCTATGTATTTGAGTCGGCCGATGCTATCTCGGCAACTAACTCGGCCTGGCTATTGCAAGTTTGGGAGACAGCCAGGCTGAAAATGAAAGCCTCCGGAGCATCAGAATATCTGCTCGTGATTGATGAGATACAAAAGATAGATAACTGGAGCGAAGTCGTTAAACAGCAATGGGATAGGGATACTCGAGAGAATGTTAACATCAAGGTTATCCTGCTGGGGTCATCGCGCCTGCTTATTCAGAAAGGGTTAACCGAATCGTTAGCCGGACGTTTCGAAACATTGTATCTTGGTCACTGGTCTTTTGCCGAAATGGAATCTGCTTTTGGTTGGTCAATTGAGCAGTATATCTATTTCGGAGGATATCCCGGTTCTGCGGTGTTGATCAATGATGAAACGCGCTGGAAGAACTACATAAAAGATTCACTGATCGAGACCAGCATTTCTAAAGATATTCTGATGCTTACCCGTGTGGATAAACCCGCATTACTTAAACGGCTTTTCGAACTTGGCTGCCTCTATTCAGGGCAGATTCTATCCTATACCAAAATCGTAGGACAGTTACAGGATGCCGGGAATACCACCACTTTGGCAAATTACCTTACATTATTATCCGATTGTGGCCTGTTGGGAGGGATAGAGAAATATGCAGGAAGCGTAATTCGCCAACGGTCATCCAGTCCAAAGTTCCAGGTTTATAATAATGCACTGCTAACGGCATTGGATGACGAAACCTATTCAACAGTCACTGTGAATCCAAAACTGTGGGGCCGATTGGTGGAATCGTCTGTCGGTGCTCATTTGCTTAATCATTCGGTTTCCGAACGCTATAATCTCCATTATTGGCGAGAGAGCCATAACGAAGTCGACTTCATACTTGCGAAGGGAGATAAGGTGATAGGATTGGAAGTTAAAAGCGGTGCCGGTGTCGCCAATGAAGGGATGGCACTATTCAACGAGAAGTTTCGTCCGGATAAGATGCTGCTGGTGGGTACAGGTGGTATTCCTTACGAAGATTTCTTGAAGATGAATCCGAAAGAGTTATTTTGATAGTTAGAAAATGTTCTTGGCGCTAGATCTCTTTAATAAGTAGCTGGCAACGAAAAACACCCCTAATATAAAGGGGAGTCCCACAAGGAGAAAGCCGAAGAGGGTGTCTAGCGAGCGCCATCCTCCATAGTGCGAGATCATATAGATGCTTTGCGCCATTGAAAGAATTCCCGCGGCAAGTTCGTATCGCAAGGATAGTATCAGGATAAGGATCAGGGCAATGGTCGAAAGGTTATGAATAAAAAATGCGGCAATCATTTTGCCCAATGGATCGCCGGGATCAAAAACATCGAGCGAGAAGGCCAAAAAAGAGAGAATAATCAGGGTTAGCAGAATTCGGGATGTTGCAGAAAGGAACAGCGCAACTTTCAGGGAGGTGGTAGCACTTTTCATAATGAGAGAATGTGTCGACAATTTTAAATCAGCAGATTTTGGCAAAGTAAAATCAGCACTTTCTAACCCTGGCTCCTTTGTAGTTTATAGACCATGAAGTCGCTGTGCTGTTCATCGAAGGCACCACTTATTATTTATTAAGATATTGTTGTGTTGTTTTAACAGTTGAGTAGAAATAGTTTAGGGCTGCTAAAAAGCTGTTATGAACTGCTTCTGCTTTTACTATCCGCCCTTGTATCTCCAGCTCTTTGGTGGCACAGGCATCGCCAATCAATGTGATGGTAAATCCATAATCTTTGGCTGCTCTTACCGTTGCATCTACACACATATGGGTCATCATGCCACAGATTACCAAATCTGTTATATTTCTGCCTTTTAGATAATCAAGCAACTCGGTTTCTCTAAAACTATTCGGGTAATGCTTGACGATGACCATCTCTTCTCGCAGGGATTTTACATGGTCATGAATCTCTACACCTGTAGTATTTGGCAGGAAAAATGTTGCGGCGGGGCTTGTTGCAATATGTTGTACATGGATTATCGGCAAGCCATCTGCCCGAAACCTTTCCAGAATCAATTTCGCCTTACGACTTGCCGATTCGGCGCCTGCTAGGGGCATAGATCCTTTCTCAAAATAATCATTCTGAATGTCGATAATTATCAATGCTGTTTTCATAATTTTCTATTCATCGCAATACTGTTTTGTTAAGTATAATTTATCCCGCCAACAACCTCTCGCGCTTGCGCGTGCTAATCCACTAACCACTAACCATTCACCATTCACCATTCACCATTCACCATTCACCATTCAATCTCCTCCTCCAAGATTCCTACTTTGTCAAAGTCTACGCGAACCCCCCACAACCCCCTCTCCAATAACTCCATCTTTAGGGTTTTCCCAATCTCCGGATCTGTGGTGGTCAGCAAATAATAGCCTTTATTTCGTCCCCGTACATGCAGTCGATAACCCTTATACAAGGTATAGGTGGCCAGGGTGTAAGCAGGACCCTCGTAGGGTACGCGCGCTCCATCAGGAAGCAGCAATTCGCGCTTTCCGCCGCGGTAGGTGAGGAGGGGGAGGAGGGTGTCGCCCGAAGGGTTGGGTTCTACTTCGGAAAGCAGTCCGTACAACCCGTTGCGGGGTTGGGGTTCAGCCTGGGCCTGGGCGCAGGAAAGGGTGGCAGTAGTGGCGCGGAGTTCGGGTTCGGTGGTTACCCAGGCGGTAGCCTGGTAGGTGGCGCGGAGGATTTCATTGCCCATGGGGGTCACTTCGTAGATCTCACCACCCTGGTCGGGGGCGTAGTAGCCGGTGAAGGTGTATTCGGGGAAGCCGCCCTGGCCAAGGGTCGAGGAGGTGAAGCCGCCGCCGGTGTTGGGCCAGGCGTGGGCGTAGGTGCCCCCCATCTCCTCGCAATAGGGGATGGCCAGGTTTTGGGTCCGGCTGCTGGTAAATCGGATCACGGCGTAACCGGCGCCGTTGGGCAGAAACTTGGTGCCGGGGTAGTCAAGACGGAGGCCGTAGTAGATGTCGTGCTGGGTATGGAGCCCCTTGGTATCGGCCGCCACATTCAGGAAACCGCCCACGGTGCCGCCATAGGTGTTGTTCATATAGAGCGACACATCCTGCAGCGGAATCACCTTCTGCAGCAGCGTGGTTTGGTCGGGGAAGTGCACTCCGTTGCGAAAGATTCTAAGCCGGGTGCGGTTGGCAGGCGAGAGATGCCACGACGAGTCGGTGCTAAAGGCAATAAACTCTGCCTCCGACAACCCGCTCTGTTGCAGCAAAGCCCCCTTCTGCTCCCAAAAGCCCGGCAAACGGTTAATCGCGGCAGGCGTATATTCGCCCTCCGGCCACCGCCACTCCGGAGTATCGTTTTCGTCCTTATTACACGCCACCAGGCCGGCCATCAACAAAAACGCTGCCCACAAAATAATCCTGAAGTGCATTATCAGTCGGTTCATAGTATTGACTATTAGTGCTCTGTTGCTCTAGTGCTCTAACGAAATAATACGCACAAGCGCGGAAATGACCTGGTTTAGGGCGTGAAGCGCAGCATTAGAGCACTTGAAGCGCAAATGCGCTTCGATGCACTAGAGCACCAGCGTATTTGTTGTGTAAATGTACTGTAACAAAGCCTCTTCTATGCATCAAACAAAAATAATTGTAAATTTTTTTCATTTTTTTAGTACCTTGTATTGCATAGTACCAAAATTCTACCATATCTTTGCAATGTAAAGAACCTTGGTTTACAAAAACGGTTGCTCAACACTCCGGGTTCAACACAATGCTATTCACTTAAAACTGCAAAAAAATGAAAGAGGTCATCAGCGTACATCTTCAGGGAAAGATGTTTCAGATGGAAAAAGATGCGTACCAGGTGTTGATGGCAGCACTGAAAAATCAGTGGCAGCAAGAGACATTAGAGGCTAAGCTGGCCGAGTGGTTTGCCGCAAAAAACAAATCGGTTATCACCCTCCCCGATGTGGAGGAGGCCTGCCAGGCGTTTCAGATTCCTTACAGCCAGCCGGGAGGCGCCTTCTTCGATCAGTATACCGGCGAAAAACTGCTGCGCCGCCCGGTAAAAGGGAAGGCCATTGGCGGGGTTTGCGCCGCCATTGCCCACTATTTCAATACCGACGTAGTGCTTATTCGCGTACTCTTTGTATTGGGCTTCTTCCTGGCTTTTGGAAGCCTGTTGCTCTACATTATTCTCTGGATTATTGTTCCCGAAGAGAAAGCCCTCAGGTAACCTAACCGGTAAATCGCTGCATTATGATAGAAGAAAACACAAATGCCAAAGCGCAGATGCGAAAGGGGGTCCTGGAGTACTGTTCGTTGCTTGTTTTGGCCCGGGGCGATGCCTATGCATCGGATATCCTCTCCCGGCTCAAAGAGGCCGACTTGCTGGTGATGGAAGGAACCCTCTATCCGCTGCTTACCCGGCTTAAGAACGCGGGTTGGCTCACCTATCGGTGGGAAGAATCTACACAGGGTCCGCCCCGGAAATATTACTCACTCACGCCCGATGGCAATAGTGTGTTAACCCTGCTAAACCAGTCGTGGGACGATCTGGTGGCCTCGGTTACTGCGCTCAGAGAAGGTTGAATGGCTCTAAAATCACAGATAATTTATTGCAGTTAGAAAATCAGAAAAATCAGAGAATATGAAAAAAGTGTTGACTATTAGCATTCGTGGCGCCGTCTTCCAAATGGACGAAGACGCCAGTATTGCATTAAAGTCGTACCTCGAAGCACTGAATGCCCATTTCCGCCATCGGCCGGGGGGCCCCGACGTGATTCAGGATATCGAAGACCGTATGGCCGAACTGTTTCAGGATAAACGACCCAACAAGGGGCAGGTGGTTACCCTCGACGAGGTGCGCGAAGTGATCACCGTATTGGGCACCCCGGAAGCTATTGCCGGTTACGACGCCGATACCGAGAGTCCCGAACCGGCATCTCGCGCAGGCGGTCCCACACGGCCTCCTCACTACCGGAAGCCGGCAAAGAGACTCTACCGCGATCCCGACCACCGTGCCGTAGGAGGCGTCTGCGCCGGCCTGTCGGCCTATCTGAATGTAGATATTGTCTGGATCCGCCTTATCTTCCTGCTGGGTCTTCTGCTCTATGGCACCACATTCCTGCTCTACATTATTCTATGGATGGCAACCCCTAAAGCTCGCACGGCTGCCCAAAAGCTCGAAATGCGAGGCGAGGCGGTGAATATTGATAACATTGAACGAACCGTGCAAAGCAGCTACACCTCCTCGGGAGTTTACGACCGGAGTCGTGTGGCGGGTCAGAGAGTGGGCTATGCTGCCGGCAGGGTAGCCTCCGGAACCGCATCGATCTTTGGAAAGTTTTTTGGCATGATCTTTTTTGTGGGTGCCATTCTGCTCTAGATCGGA